>DASVGM010000785.1:0-2038 GCA_036379555.1 Pirellulales bacterium
CGGTGAATAATCCGGGCAGTAGCGAAGTCTCATGGCGCCAGCGTGGTTTGCATCAAGGCGGCGACGGCGCGCGCGTTTTCGCCGTCTTGCTCCCGCAGCGCTTGAACCACCCGCTCACGTCGTTCATAGGGGTGGTTTTGATTGAGCTTCCATTTGCCTTCGAGCCTCTCGATCTCCATGCGGAAGCCGACGATCTGCGCCAACAGCCGTTCAATGAAGGTGCTGCCGGGGTCGAACGACCAAGGCTGGGGCATGTTGCGCTCATAGACTTCAACCATATCGCGAACGATGTCGAGCAAGGCGTCGCGCTCTTCGACGACGCGCAGCTTGCCGTAGGCGTGAACCGCCACGTAATTCCAGGTGGGGACGACTTGGTCCGCCGCATACCAGGTGGGGGAGATGTAAGCGTGCGGCCCGGAAAAGACAGCCAGCGCCGTTTGGTCGGCGTCTGGCCGCCACTGTGGATTGGCGCGTGCGAAATGGCCGATGAGCGTGCCTTGCGGCCCGGCGTTTCGATCGAGCAAAAACGGCAGGTGACTGGCAAAAGGCGAGCCATCCACCTGCGACACAAGCAAGCCAAAGCTATGGCTCTCGATGAAGCCCTGTAAAACGGCCAGGTCGGATTCAGCAAACGCGGCGGGGATGTACATGGTGTGTCTATTTGGTCCTTACTTTTTGGTGGCGCGATGCTTTGAACACTATAAGCGAAAATATCCGCTGGCGGACTTCCCTGACGCCAACTCGCGAACGCGAACTTCCCAAAGACCGGGCACGTCGTTGGCGGCCAAATCGAGCCGCAACTCAAGTCGGCCGTTCGCGGCGCCGTAGTAGCCGCTAAACTCGGCCGCTCGCCCCTCGGGATCGAAAACGTCCACGCGCAGCGGCACCACGGCACTGATCGGCCGATTTTCCGCGTCCTCGATCGTAATCGTGGCCGCCCAGGAACCGCCCGGCTTCGCGTTCCGCGGCCCCGCGATCTTCACGGCGGCGATGGCTCTGTCGCTGACCAGGAACACTCGGCCATCGCAGGGGCCAAGTTGAACCGAAAAGCGAAGCTGGTTTGCCTTGGCCTGGGCGGCGACCTGCCGCCCCGCGACGAGATCATAGACAAAGCCGCTCTTCCGCCGCAGCGTAAGCTCCGCGTCGGCCGGCAAACCGTTTTCCATTACCAGGCCGTGCTGCCCGACGTAGCTGCCATATTCGCGGCGATCATTTACGACGAAGACGTAATCGGCGCCGCCGGTGCGGCGCAGGTGCGGCACGACCTCCGGATTGCTCGACTGCAGCGCGCCGGTGTAGCGCTTGGCCAAACCCTCGCGGAGCCGCGCCGCCCGCTCGAGCAACGCGATTTTATCGACATCCGCTTTCTTGGTCCGCTGGTACGCTGCAAGCGTGAGGTCGGGCTTGATGGCCGGCGCCAGGTGATCGTCGCCGATCACCAGACCGCCCCCTTTTTGAAAGGCCTTGATCTTTTCGACGACGCCGCGGGGCAGCACGTCGCAATCGGCCAACACGAGAACGCGATAGCCTGCCAATCCGCGCCGCTGAATGGTTTCTTCGTAAACCACTTCGGGCTGCAAGCCCGCATAGTGCAGGATCAGGTAAGCATCGGCGCCCCAACCGCCGCTCCAACCATAGGCCCCCCGTTGAGCGAGCATCTGTGAAGTGAAGCTTTCCAAAAAGGCCACGTCGCCCTGTTTTCCAGGCACCTGCAAAAGCGTGGGGCCGAGCGGTTCCACCACTTCTTTCACCAGCCGCTTCAGTTCGTGCTGCGTTTGCGGGTTGGTGTAACGATAGGCCGAGGGTGAGTCGGTCGCCACCAGGCTTTGCCAGCCGTGATACATGACTCCCTGAATTGGCCGCGACAGCTTGGTCCAGAACGCTTCGCGCAGGTGCAGCGGGGCGATGGTGATATACGCGGCGTCGGGATCGTGGTCTTCCCAGGGCGACGCCGGGCTTGCCGCCGCGTCCGGCTTGGCCGGGGCGGTCTGCGAGCGATACCAGATGATCTGCGTCATCTTCATGACTTGCTGTCCCG
>DASVGM010000786.1:0-2903 GCA_036379555.1 Pirellulales bacterium
GCCGAGAGCGCGAAATCAAGGTCGGCGGCCTCTTCTTTCAGGTTGGCCTTGGGGCGACGGTGTTCCGGTCTGAGCCGCGCCGGACGCTCGTCTTCGTCGGCCGCTTCTTCAGCCTCGACATCGTCTTCTTCCGGCTCCGGATCCACACGACGGGGCTTTTTGCTCGCCGCCTTCGTGCGGCGGGGCGGTTCTTCGTGCGCCGCCGGCCGGACATCGCCATCGATTTCTTCCCAATCATCGGCGGCCTCTTCGTCCGCCGGCTCCTCGCGGTGGCGGCGGCGGCGATCGCTGACATGCTCGGCGGCGTCATGGGGTTCACGGCGGCGGTGTCGAGCGAGCAGCAAGTTGTTGTCCGCCGAAGGTTCACGCGGCGCGACCTCGGCAAGCTGGCGATCGACATAACGGCCGGATATCCAGCGGAATTCGCCGGCGGGCGGCGAGATTTTGTACCAGGTTTGCGCCGCCGGGCCAGAATTAAACTCACGCGCCTCCAGAATCTCGACCTCTTCGCCGCGATCGAGCCGCACTTGGATCACGTCGCGCGTGTCGCTGAACGAACTGCCGACCCGCGCGACGACGTGCTCGCCAATCACCATGCCGAGATTCCCTTGACGCGGTTCGACAAACTCCGCGGAAACCCAGCTAAAACTTCCCTCCGGCGGCTTGATGGCATACCAGCCGCCTGGGTCGTGCCGATAGATCTCCACCTTTTGCCCGTGTTCGAGTTTGGCCACCGGATAGTAATTGTCTCCCGGGCCGCAACGCAGATACACGTCCGGCGCGTTCACAAAGGCGGTATAGGGAAACTGCTGCCCCAGTGCCGCTGACGCCGCACAGAACGCACACGCCGCCGTGAGCAGGCGCAGCGCGAACCCGCCGCGTGAATGCGGTCGAGTGCGTTTCAACGGGCCAACGTGCGACATAGGTCAGCGGTCTTCCCAAGAACGGAGCATCTGGGAGCGGCCGAATAGGAGAGGTGAAAACAGGAAAGGAAGGGCCTTGTAGCGAAATCGTCGCGGTGCTTCAAGAGCAAGTGGGCGGCGGCGCCGATTTTACCGCCACAAAAATCGGGACGTTCGCAAAGAACCGGTCGGCAAAAGTCTGTCAGAGGTGGCGCGCCTGCGGAACGCGCCGCAAGCGCCGTCGCCCAGGGTGGAAAATTTCCTCGCCGGGGTGTTTTTCGCTTGAGAACAGGTCGCGCCGTCGCTTAGGTTCGATCTTGGGCCGCACGCACTTCACCGCGCGGCTGTGGCACGACGCACAGGAGAGAATCTTTATGACAACCCTATTCCGTATCGACCCGGGCCCCTTCGACGTTTCCGCAACGGTGCGCAACGAGCGGCCGGATCCGCTCGACCGCGCGGTATCCGGCAGGGAGAGTTGCCCGGCGCCAGTCCCGCGAGTAAGGCAGTTTTCGCAAGTCACGCCGCTGGATGAGCGGCTGCAACCTTGCGGCGCGGCGTTCATCGGCGAAGTCGAGCGGCGATCGAGCGACACCGTCTCGCTTTCGCACTCACGGCCGGTGCGGACGCCGTATCTGGCGGTGGATTTACCCCTCGACGAGGTGCGGCAGCAGCGCGTCATATTGCGAATTACCCATTGTGAATCCTATGGGCTCGATTTCGTCATCCGCGGCGACGTGATGGGAAGTTGAACAGGCAGGCGTCACGCAGCGCGACGCGCCACGCGGCCGTCGCGCTGCGCGGCCACTTCGGCCAACAGCGCCAGCAACTCACGCTCGTAGCGGTCGGAGCTGAATCGCAGCGAGTTTCGTCTGGCTAAAGCCGCGTCGAACTGCTCCGGTCGAGCCTCCAAGCGCCGCATCGCCGACAAAAGCGCTTCCGCCTCCTGCCGATCAAAGAAAAGGCCTGTGCCGGGCCGGCTTTCGCTCGCCTCAATGACCGTCTCGGTTGCGCCGCCGCGACGGAAGGCGATCACCGGCGTACCGCAGGCCTGCGCTTCGACCGGCACGATGCCAAAATCCTCGTGGCCCGGAAAAAGGAGCGCCCGGCAACGGCGCAGATGATCGCGAATCACCTCGTCGCTCTGCCATCCCAGCAGCTTTGTCTTGGGGCCGGCCAGGGTTTTCAGCCGCCGAGCCTCCGGGCCGGCGCCAATCACCACCAGAGGGCGGCCCAGGCGGCGGCAGGCCTCAATGGCGATTTCCGTCTTTTTATAAGGCACCAAGGCCGTCACACAAAGGTAAAAGTCTTCGCGCGGCACGGCGGCTCGCGTGTAAAAATCGGTATCGACCGGCGGGTAAATCACCACGCTTCGACGTCCGTAGCAGGTCTCGATGCGCTGCGCCACGGTCTGGCTGATGGCCACGTAATGGGTCACGCGGTGGCTGGTGGCATGGTCCCACCGGCGAACCCGATCGAGCAGCCGGTCGCGAGCGCCGGCCAACGATCGCCTGGGCAAGTCAAATGCGGCCATCAGCGGCCGGCGAGCGGCGGAAGGCGCCGGGGCGCTGAAATAATCGTGGCGAAGCTGCCATGCGTAACGCATGGGAGTGAAGCAATAGCTGACGTGCGGCACGCCCGGCGGCGGTCGAACGCCCTTGGCCACCGCGTGGCTGAAGCTGACGACAAGGTCGATATCGTCAGGCAGCCGCAGGCTTTCGACCGCGCGCGGCATCAGCGGCAGCCAATAGCGGTAATGGCGACGAATGCCGGGCAGTTTTTGCAAGAAACTGGTGCTGATGCGCATGCGTTCGATTTCCGGCGCCAGTCGCCCGCGCGCATGCAAAAGCGTGAATAGTTCGGCGTCTGGAAATTGCCGGCAGAGCGCGGCCAGGCACTTTTCGCCGCCGCGCATGCCGGTCAACCAGTCGTGAACAAGTGCGAGTCGCATGGAGAAGAATCTGACCCGGTGCGGAATGGCCTGAACCCGGTTTATAGCCG
>DASVGM010000787.1:0-5632 GCA_036379555.1 Pirellulales bacterium
TTTTCTCCTTGTCTCCTTGTCTCCTTGTCTTTCCTGAACCCTGAACCCTGAACCCTGAACCCTCGTGCGTTCTCCATTAGGTTCATCCCTCATCTTTCATCCCTCATCCCTCAACTCTCATCATGCCCGCCAACACTAAAACGGCCCACATCCTAATGTGCCCGCCCGACCACTACGGGATTGAATACGAAATCAATCCCTGGATGAGCCGGTCGCGGCAGAGCGATCGCGAAGCGGCGCGCCGGCAATGGCATGATTTGCGCGCGCTGCTGGAGCGGTTGGGCGCGACGATTTCAACGCTGGATCCGGCGCCGGGTTTGCCGGATCTGGTCTTCACGGCGAACGCGGCGATGATTTATCGCGACCGCGCCGTGCTGGCGCGCTTTCGCCACGTCCAGCGGCAAGGTGAAGAACCGCTCGACGAAGCATGGCTGGCGGCCCAAGGATTTACCGTCTTGAAGGTTCCCGACGACGTCTATTTCGAGGGCGCCGGCGACGCCCTGTTTTGTGGCGATACGCTCTTCGCCGGGTATCGCATTCGTAGCGACGCGCGCGGGCACCAGCAGATTGGCGAAATGCTGAATTGCCGAGTCATACCGTTGGAATTGGTCGATCCCTATTATTATCATCTCGACACTTGCTTTTGCCCGCTGGCGCCGGACACGGCGATTTTCTTTCCGCCCGCGTTCGATGAATACGGGATCAAAGTGTTTCGGCACGAGGTGTCGGAATTGATCGCGGCGGACGCGGCGGAGGCGCGGCGCTTCGCTTGCAACGCGGTGGTGGTGGGCCGCGCGGTGGTGACGAACACCGGTTGTCCGCGATTGCATGCTGAGCTGCGGCGGCACGGTTTTGAACCGCACGAAACACCGCTCGACGAATTCGTCAAGGCGGGCGGCAGCGCCAAATGCCTCACGCTGCGTCTCGACGGCGAGGAAGCGGCCGCGTGGCGCGGCGGCTAACGCCGCATTTCGACCGACGTCTGTAGGAAACGCCCTCGGTACTACAACGCCCTGATTTCTTCGCGTCCCGCGAAGCTTTGGTGCGGCGAACCGAGTTGCTTCCGCTGTCAAGTATCGGCGGCCTCTTCTCTGTTGTCATTCAGCGGCAATACGAGATCAAGACAAACGCTGGAACAAATCTAAATAACCTGGCGTAATGGTGGGAGAAGGTCGCTCCGCGACGAAGGAAAGCGGCGATGAATCGCCGCACTCCAAGACAGCCGCGCCTCGGTGATCGTTAATTGCTCTCGGCGATTTCCTGCACGCTGGTGAGCCGCAAGCGCCCAAACGGGTTTTCCATCGGGCTGGCGAGAGTCAGTTTCTCAATGGCCGTGGCCGTGACGCTAAAACGCGGCCGGCCGCGATCGTCTGCCAAGATATGTCCGTCGCACACCGGCTTTTCACTGGCCGCCACGTAGCGGATGACCTCAATGATCGTGTCGGCGTCGCCTTCTGTTCGCCGCATGATGAGATCGGGAAAGGCCAGCCGATGGGAATACGAAGCGTCGTTTGCACGGTGGAGTTTGCCGAGGTCATTGCTCTTGCCTCAATTACGAGTATGATTCGGATGAGATGATGAGATGGCGGTCGCGGGAGCGGCTTTAGGCCCCCATTATGGCCGATCGGCGCGGGAATCCAAGGGGCGTAAAACCACTTTGTAGGAGGTCACTGCAAGCATGGCGACAACCGCTTCTGATGAAGAACGCGAACTGCTCGAAACCTTGGCCAAGGTCGAGGCGCTGTTTGCCGACACGGGCTTCGCGGGCGAACGCACGGCCGCGGCCACGGCGATGGATCGTATTCGCGAGCGGCTGCGCCGCCTGCAACAGACCGAGAAGCCGGTGGAAATGCGGTTTTCCATGAGCAGTCTCTGGGCGAAAAAACTGTTTCTCGCCCTGCTGCGTCGCTACGAAATTAAGCCATATCGTTACTCCGGCCAACGGTATACGACCGTTATGGCCCGCGTGCCAAAACGCTTCGTTGACGAAACCCTATGGCCGGAATTCCAGCAGCTTAACGACGAGTTGAGCCGCTATTTGAACGCGGCCACCGACCGCGTGATTAAAGCCGCCATTTTTGCCGACGATAGCGACGCCGAAACACGGGCCGCGCCCGCGGCGCTGCCGGCCGCCCCTCCCGCTTTAGAAAGCTGAGAGGCTCTGAGAGGCTATCCGAAAACTCGGATTTCGCCGTGGCGGCGTATCGTGGGGCGGCTCGCCGAGCCGTCTTTTGCAGTCAGACGGGCCGGCGGCCCGCCCCACGGCGAGTTTTCGGATAGCCTCTGAGAACGCCCGCCAGCAAAAGGTTGGCATGGCACGCCGGGCCGCCTCCGTGTACAAGTAAGCGTCAAAACGAAACGGACCTTGTTTAACAACGGCCCCAGGGAGGGGGCCACGTCTATGGGCAAGGAAGTCAAAATCGGCCTGGCCGTCATCGGATCTCTGCTGTGTGTCTTTGCCGGCGTGCTGGCCATGCGGCTCAAAAAGGAACAGCCCGTCAGCGCCTTGGACAAAGTCGCCGCCGCTGAAAAAGAAGGCAAGATCGGCCAGAAGAACAAACCGGCGAAAACGGCTAAAGAGGGCAAGACGGGCGACGATCGCGCGGCGCCGCTTTCCGCCTCGCTGAACCAACCTCTCTCCAGCCGCAAGCGCCACGCAAAGCCGCCTGCCGACGCCAAAACCGATCGCTATGGCCGGCCGGCGGAGAACGATTGGACGCTCCCCTCCAATGAATCGCCAC
Organism: Pirellulales bacterium; assembly: GCA_036379555.1. GTDB lineage: Bacteria > Planctomycetota > Planctomycetia > Pirellulales > JAICIG01 > DASSFG01. Next base: position 2,742 of record DASVGM010000787.1, read on the forward strand.
AGGATGAACCGCCACAGGATATTGCCGAGAACGAAGCCTCGCCGTTAGGTCCGCCCGACGCCGCTGAAACCGACGCGCCCGTCGACTCTCGTTACCATCGCTATGCCGATCGCGACCCTCTCCAGGAGCCTGCGGCCGACGGCGGCGAAATGCCGGGCGAGGAGCCATCACAAGAAAACGGTTTGCCGTCAACGGATCGCTTCGCGCAAATGCCCGGCGGCCTTTCGCTATCAGACGATGAGCCGGCGGACGGCGCCCCGGAACCGGCCTACGGCAGCGACGAGCCGCCCACCGGCATGAAACAAGCGGCCAATGAAACAGATGAACCGTTGGCCGGCGCGGACGAACCGGCCGAGAATGCCGCGCCAGGCAACGCGCCGCGGCTTTCCGAGCCGACCGCGGGCGGCCTCAGTTTCGACGATGAGCCGGCTGAACCGGCTGAACCGGTCGAGGGCGCAATCCAAGACGAAGCCCACGGCCAGGGCGATGCCGGGTTGCGTTTGGCAACCAGTCCGGATGACGAACCGAGCGCCGCGGAGCCTATGGCGAACGATCGCTCCGTCAATCGTTTTGATCGTCGGCGGGTAGAGCCAACCAGGCTGGCCCATGAAGAACCGCTGGAGGAACCAGCCGGGGCGGAGGAACCAGCCGGGGCGGAGGAACCGATCGAACCGTCGCGGGCGGACGCTCGCGAGCGTTGGCAGGAACCGGCCAGTGACTCCTATACGGTGGCGGCCAATGATAACTTTTGGCGCATTTCGCAGAAGGTGTACGGGACGGGCGCTTATTTCAAGGCCTTGGAGGAGCATAATCGCCGTCAGTTGGGAGACCGCAAATTGTTGAACGTGGGCGACGTGGTTGCGACACCGACGATCGAGGAGTTGCAGCGCGATTACCCCGGCCTTTCGCCGAAGCCGCGCGACGTGCCCGGTCGCCGCCGCACGTCGTTGGCGAGTTCTGGCGCGCGCGGCGGACGAAGTTATACGGTGTCGGAAGGAGATACGTTGTTCGACATCGCGCGAGAAGAATTGGGCAAAGCGTCGCGGTGGGCCGAAATCTACGAACTCAATCGCGACCAACTTGGCGAGGATTTCAATTATCTTTCGCCCGGTATGCGGCTGGCGTTGCCGCCGCGGGGCGCTGGCGCCGCTCCGATCGCGGCGCGGCCCGATCGCGACAGCTTCCGCCGCTGATGACGAGAAGAAAAAAAAGGTCGCTCCGCGACGAGGGAAAGCGGCGATGAATCGCCGCACTCCAGGAAGTTATTGCCCCGTGAACGGGCGGCCGGGGGGCGGGTCGGGCGGCTGACGCCAATTCCAATCGCTTTCGTATTTGAGCAAAAGCTGTGGCGTTTGCAGTCGTTCGCCGCCGCGCAACTTGGAGGTGAGCAAGGCGTTCAGCGCGCCGGAGGTCAGCAGCGTGCGCTCGACGGGCCACGCCGGCCGGCCAGTGTGAAACATGCTCTCGACGCCCTTGACCAGATAAGTGAAGTGCATCAACGGCCGGGCCTCTTGGGTCCAGAATAATGTAGCGTCAACGTGGTCGTCGGTGTCGCGCCAGGCGGCCGCCCACTCCGCCACCGCGCCGTTGAGCGTGAGCAGGTTGGTCTTCAGGCCGTCGGCGTATTCAAGGTGAAACAGCACCGGATCGGGAACGATTTCTCGCAACGGCTTGTCGCCGCCGCGGCGATCGCGCAAGCGCCCCATCGCGGCGTCGAGCAATGCCTGGTCGTAAAGTCGCCCGGCGGCGTCCCAAACCGCGGCGCCTTGCAGACATTGCACCGCGCGAATGCCGGTTTCTCCACCGGCGCGGCGCTCGGCCAGAGCCTGCAACATTTCCATGCCGTGAAAACCGTAAATATCCAGAATGTGATAGGAGACTCCCACGATCTCGCGCAGCTTGGCGCCCCGCGGCACGTCGGTCGGCGGATAGCGCCAGGTGAGCGGCACGGATGAGCCGGCCATGAGCGGCGCGTGCAGTTCTTTCGCCGTATCGTAAAACCATTTGGCGTCGTCCCAGTTGTCGGCCAGATGCTTATCGCAGAAGACGGGCACGCCGCGCCCGCTGGCGCGAAACACTTCCACCACTTGCTCAAACAGCTTGCGTTTGGGGTAGACGATCTGCTCGGTGGCGGAGAGCGGATAATCGCCATGCTCGATCACCAAGAGTACGCCATCGACCGCGAGTTTGCCCGTGCCCAGCGTTAAGGCGTCGCTCACGCGGTCGCACAGGCGGAAGCCATATTTGCCGGCAAGTTCGCGGCTTTTGTCGCCGGCCGGACGCTGATCGACATAGAGCGACGCGAGCCGCAGGTCGGGGTGTTCGCCTTGGTCGTTGAGCGTGTACCCCTCCAGCAGCTTGCCGACGATCACGTCGGCGTGCGAGTTGTGCGTATAGATACTGACCAACGCGGCCACCTGTTTCGTCTCGGCGGTGGCGGACGCCGCGGCAAGAAGCAGCGCCGCGGCGTACAACATCGTTCTTCGTGGCATAACGGCTCCAGGAGGAAACGCACGGTTTCAAAATTCAAAAGCTGTCTGCATGATACTGCACGCGTGCAGTATATATCGATTGGGGGCCAGTCAACCAGGTTCGGATGGCGGCAGATCGAACATGTCAGGAGGAACCTAGTGCCTTGTCCAGACTAAATTTTGGGGTGGCGCAGGGGCGGTCGCCGTGTAGGATGGGCTTCCTAGCCCGTCACCAAGCGAACGTGACGGGCCAGGAGGCCCATCCTGGCCTGCGCAAACTGCACCGCTTTGATACGATAACGAGTTCAAATTCCATACCGGATTTGTTCCGTACCGCCACCGCCGGGCTTGTCCCGGTGGAGCGCTGACTGACTGGCTAGTACGAGCGCCCCCAACCGCTTCTTTCCGTTTTCGCGGTGC
>DASVGM010000788.1:0-15378 GCA_036379555.1 Pirellulales bacterium
GCGCTCAAAGATCCGCGGAATAAGCCGGTGGTCGAACCGCCGGAAACGGAAGCCGTCGTGCCGGAGCGCGTGACCGATTGACCGCTGAAGAACTACGCGGCGACGCGCTGCGCATCTTTCAAGCCGGCCTGGCCGGAGTCGATTCGGCCCGGCTGGTGCACGAGGCCGTGCGCGTCGCAGGCCGGGAGCTTCACATCGCCGATGAAACGCTCGCGCTCGATACGATCAAAACAATCAAGGTCGTCGGCGCGGGCAAAGCCGGGGCGGGCATGGCCAGCGGGCTGCTCGCAGCTTTGGGCGACAAGCTCGTCGCTGAAAAACAAGTTTCCGGCTGGATGAACGTGCCCGCCGACTGCGTTTACGATCTGCCGCCGCTGGCGCTGCACGCGGCCCGGCCCGCCGGCGTCAACGAACCGACCGAGGCAGGGGCCGCGGGAGCGCGGCGCATTTTGGAAATCGTCGCTTCCTTGGACGCTCACGATCTTTGTTTGTGCCTGATTTCCGGCGGGGCCAGCGCGCTTTTGCCCAGCCCGGTCGATGCGGTTTCGCTGGCCGACAAACTGGCCGTGACGCGGCACTTGAGCGCGGCCGGCGCGACCATTAACGAGCTGAACACGGTACGCAAGCAGTTGAGTCTGATTAAGGGCGGCGGTCTGGCGCGCGCCTGCCGCGCCGGACGATTGGTGGCTCTCGTGATTTCCGACGTGCTTGGCGATCCACTGGATATTATCGCCTCCGGGCCGACCGTGCCCGACAGCGGTTCGCCGGCCCAAGCTTTGGCCGTGCTCGAACGCTTTCAGGCCCGCCAAGCCGGCATCTCGGCCGGCGTCTTTGATTACCTGCTTCACAAGAGCCAGGAGACGTTGGCGCCGCCTGCTTGTCACGTCACCAACATCGTCATCGGCAACAACGCCACGGCGGTGGATGCGGCTGGCATGGAGGCCGAGCGGCTGGGTTATGCGCATGCCATGACCAGCGCCGACGCCAGTGAAGGTCCGGCGGAAGAGGTGGGCAAGCACTTGGCTGCAATGGCCCTTACGATGAAACAGCGGCCTGGCCCCAATTGCCTGATCAGCGGCGGCGAGCCGGTGGTCAAGCTGCCGTCGCCGGAGGAGCGCGGTTTGGGCGGTCGCAATCAGCAGCTTGCGCTGGCGGCGCTTGAGTCGTTGGCCGGCGTTCAATGCGACGGCATCGCGCTGTTGGCCGGAGGCACCGATGGCGAAGACGGGCCAACCGACGCCGCTGGCGCGCTGATCGATGCGGAAATCTTTGCTGCCGCGGCGCGGCGGCGGCTCGACATTTCAGACTATCTCAGGCGTTGCGACGCCTACCATTTTTTTCAGGCGGCCGGCGGCTTAATCAAAACAGGGCCGACGCACACCAACGTCTGCGACCTGCGCGTCGTGCTCGTCTCCAGGAATTGAGCGGCTGGTATTCTGTATGCTCGAACCCGGATTCTTCGCCCGCGATACGGTGACGGTGGCCCGCGAACTGATCGGCGCGACGATGACGGTGGGGCGCTGCCGTTGCCGGATTGTCGAGACCGAAGCATACACGACGGACGCCGCTTCGCATGCGGTGACGCGCCGGCATAAAGCGGCCATCATGCGCGACACGTTCGCACACATCTATGTTTACAGAATCTACGGCGTTCATCACTGCCTGAATTTCACGACGGAGTGCGCGGGCGTGGGAGCGGTGCTGATTCGCGCGGCCGAGCCTTTGGCCGGCATGGAGAAGATGGCTCAGCGGCGCGGCACGCGCGAGCGGCGCATGCTTTTGAACGGGCCAGGCCGTCTCTGCCAGGCATTGGGCATTGACGCCACCTGGAACGCGCTGCCGCTGGGGCGAGAAGTCAAACTCACGGCGGCGGAGGCCGCTCAACCGATCATCGCCGGCCCGCGCATCGGCATTACGCAAGCGACCGATCTGGATTGGCGATTTTGCCTGCAAGACAGCCCCTTTCTCAGCCGGCCGGTTTCGATTCACCCAGGCATTGCCCGCCGGCGGTAGTGCCTTGTCCAGGCATTGTCATTCGCGGCCGGAAATGAGGCTTCCTTTTGGAGTGCGGCGATTCATCGCCGCTTTCCCCCGTCGCGGAGCGACCTTTGCTTTTCGACCAAGACGGACAGTGGCGGCCACCGATGTTGCGGCCTCATTCCTGGCCGCGCGACCTATAGCACTGCTCGGTTACGTAAAAACCGGTCACGAGTCGCATTGCCTCTCACTGCTCTTCCAGCAACTCCCGCAGTTTTTTCAACGCGCGCAGCGCCCGCACTTTCACGGTGGTTTCTTTCGTTCCCAAGGCCGCGGCGGTTTCGGCGACGGAAAGCTGCTCGAGGTGTCTGAGCACAAGCACTTCGCGGTCATCGGGCGGCAACCGTTGGATGGCCTGCCGCACGCGGTCGCGCAGTTCATCTCGCATGAGCCCGATCCGCGGATCACCGGTCACGTCGACCAGCCGGCTGGCCAATTCGGCGACCGATTCATCGGGCAAGCTCAGCACTCCGCGTTCTTCGCGCGCCACGCTGCGCCGCTTCGCCTTGACGTGGGCGCGTCGCAGGTCAACGAGTCGTTCGAGCGTCAGGGTGCGCAGCCAGACGTAGAACGGCAAATTCTTTTGCTGGAAGAACTCTCCCAGGCGTTGCGAGGCCACGATCATCGACTCTTGAATGACATCCGACGGATCGACCCGTGCTTTGAGCCGCGGTTCGATATGGTGCTTGAGCAGTCGTTTCAGCCGTTCTCTTTGCCTGGCGATAGCTTCGACTCCCGCGCGCTCATCGCCCGTTTTGGCTCGTGCCAGCAGTTCTTCGGTATCGGGTTCTTTTGCCATTTTTTGCAAGGAGGATGGCCTTCCCAGGCCGTCCAGGCGAAGAATACGTTCAGGGTTCAGGAAGTCCAAAGTCCGGGTCAGCGTCATTTTGCATTTTGCATTTTGCAATACTGCAGTCTGCCCTGGCGGCAGTTGTTCCATTCGCGGCAGTGCCGCCTCTCCGCCATCTGTTTGTTGAGCCGCGTTCGGCACGACTCGCCACGCGGCAAGAACCCATTCTTCATTAGCCCATCTTTGTAAACAAGGCGTCTTTCGCCGCGACTGCCCCGGCAGAGCCGACCCTCCGATTTGTTGCTTTTGAACAGCGAGCGGCTATGCTAAGCCAAAAAACGACGGCGCGAGGCGGTTGGCGCTTGGGGTGCGCGCCGAAGGAAGACACCGCCGGCAACGAAGACGCCGCAGAGATAATACGAGGCAGAGGCAACGAGCTGGTTTACTCGTAAAAAGCTGCGGCGAAGATCGACTTCAAGTCGTCCAGCGATTTCGGCGAGTATTCGGCGGCGCTCATTCCTGGTTGGCGGCGTGTTCTGTGTCGAGCCGCATCGCCCATTCCTGGAGTTGTCGGCCAACCGCCTCACGCGGAACCGAATCGCCGGAGTTCATGCCGGCCAACACTTCGGATCGCAATTGCCCGTGACGGCGGTCGACCGCTTCGAGCAAGCGCAGCGCCTCACTCACAACTTCGCCCTCGTTGTGACAGCGTCCGCTGGCAATCATCGTGCACACGAAGCCAACCAGATCCGGCGGAATATCAACTCTCATCGAATACCTCACAACACGTCAATGCCCATTTTACCGCAGCAGGCGCCTCTCCGCCAGTGAGTCCATGTGCGCTCGACATGATCGTGCGCACGGAATTGCACGAATTTCAAAGGTAAACCGGAAGAAAAAAAGGTCGCTCCGCGACGAAGGAAAGCGGCGATGAATCGCACGCACTCCAAGAGGCAAGACGCCCTCACCCCGGCCCTCTCCCAGAGGGAGAGGGAGTATTTGGAGCGGCACACTCAAACACAGGCGAAACCGCTGTGGCCTAAAGCTACGGCACGACGGAGCGTGCCTGCTACTTTAATTCCCAGAGCGTGACGCCGCCGTGGTCGCCATCGCGCCGGCGGCGGCATAACGGTCGTCCGGAGATTTTTCCAGCGCCTTGTGAGCGATCGTTTCCAGATCGCGCGGCAACCGCGGGGCAAGTTTTCGCAAAGGAGCGGGCGCTTCAAACGCCACCTGTCGCAAAAGCTCGCCGCGATCTTCGCCGGCGAAGACCGGCCGCGAGGCCAGCAACTCATAGAGCGTGGCGCCCAGGGAATATACGTCGCTGCGCGGCCCGACCGCGGAGAGTCGCCCCAGCGCTTGCTCGGGGCTCATGTAACGCAACGTGCCCAGCAGGTCGCCCGTCAGCGTCAGGCCGGCGTCGTCGCCAAACCGGGCCACGCCGAAATCCGTGACCCACAGCTTTCCAGCGGCGTCGATCAACAGGTTGGAAGGCTTGACGTCGCGATGCACGACGCCCACGGCGTGAGCATGCTCGAGCGCCTCGGCGGCTTGGGCGATCCACAAGGCGATTTTGTCCGTTGTCAGTGGCGAAGGGTCCGTGGCCACTGACGACGGGCCGCGGACAGCGGACCAGGCCGCCAGCGTATGTCCCTCAATAAACCGCATGGCGAAAAAATGCACGCCCTGCTCGCGGCCGACGCAAATCACGTCGACGATGTGCGGGTGGTTCAACTGCGCGGCGGCACGGGCCTCGTTTTGGAACCGCTGCAACTGCCGCTCATCGAGCAAACCGGCGGCGGGCAAAACTTTAATCGCCACGCGCCGATCCAACGATACCTGTCGGGCTTCGTAAACAATGCCCATGCCGCCGCGGCCAACTTCACGCAGCAACTCAAAATCGCCTAGCGGCGGCGTAGCTTGGCTCTTGTCCCGGCGCGCCGGGATGGGGTTTGAGATGAGCGGTACGTTAATCGCCGCGTCGGACGAATCGGCGCCTTGCGTGCCGGTGCCTGCCGCGGCCAGGGCCTCCAGCGTGGGCAAGAGGGCGCGTAGCGTTTCGCTCCACTCGGGGCGGTGGGCGATTTCGTCTTCGATCTGGATGCACTCGCCGCGCCGCAACTGCGCCAAGATATGGTCGATCAAGTCCGCCAAGGCGCTTTCCGACCGGTTGGCCGCGCGGGCGGACGGGCAATCGAATGAAGCTGGCTCGAGCATGAAAACCAACGCGACAAGGAAAGTGTACGCGCATCAGAATAATCTCTCCAACTTGTCAGGGGAAGTTGGGCGCCCATGATGATTTGCTCTTCCTCAACTTCTGACCTAGAGTTTCCTTGGCAGTCCGTCCCTATCTTTGCCTCTTCCGCCCTCTGACGCGCAGCGTGCGGAAATTCGGCGTTCATTTCGATATATCACTACGAACTTACGATGCTGACACCGCCAAACGGTTGGGAAGAAGTCGCCATGACGCTGGCCGAACTGCGCTCCAATTATGGCCAACTGGCGGGCTTTCTCGATCGGCAGTGGCACGAGCTTGATGCGCTGCGCGACGAGTTGTCGGAACGAGAACGCCTGCTCAACGCTCGTGAACGTGAATTAGCTCGCCGCGAGGAACACGCATGTTGACGACGATCCGATCCTGGTGGCGGCGACCGCGCAAGTCGCGCGATCGAGGCCCAACACCGCCGTGCGCGGCCAACGCCGCCGGGCCTACGACAACGGACACCTCCGCCGCCCATTTCGTCGCGGAGCATACGGCGGATCCGCTGCTCATCGTTGACGTCATGCTGGCGCAAGAGCGTTATTGTTTGCTCTTGCGGCCACAAGTGGCCGTGAGCCTGTCCGCGGAACAGCACCATCGCGCCAACTCCGCGCTGGAGCGTTCGATGGCGAGTATTCCCGGTGGCGCGGTTGAACTCCAATCCAGCGGCACACGCGCCTCGCCAGAGCCGCGGCGCGTCGAACCTTACTTGCTGGATCGCTATCCGGTGACCAATCGCCAATTCCGGCAATTCCTTGAAGCCGGCGGCTATAGTTTGTCGGCCCTTTGGCAAACCGAGGCCGCCGCGCTGATGCCGGAATTCGTCGATCAGACGGGCACGGCGGGGCCGCGGTTTTGGCGCGGCGGCCACTATCCGACCGGCGAGGACGATCATCCGGTGGTGGGCGTCAGTTGGTACGAAGCCGCGGCGTTTGCCCGCTGGGCGGGCAAGCGGCTGCCCGGCGAATGCGAATGGCTCAAAGCCGCGGCCTGGCCTGTGCCCGGCGGCGACGGACGACTCTCGCAGCGCCGCTTTCCGTGGGGCGATTGCATGGATCTGGGCCGGTGCAACGTGTGGGGTTCCGGGCGTGGCAAAACCGCGTCGGTCAGGCAGTTTGCCGCCGGCGTGAGTGTGGGCGGCGTTTATCAGTTGATCGGCAATGTCTGGGAATGGAGCAGCGGCGATTTTGACCTCGTCGACGACGATAACAAACCACTGGAACTGCCTGCGCCGATGAAAGCGATCCGCGGCGGCGCGTTCGACAGCTACTTTGAACAGCAAGCGTGCTGTTCGTTTCGCAGCGGCGAAAAGCCGGCGGCGCGCAAGCACAATATCGGTTTTCGCTGCGCGCTGGGCGTATGCGACGTGGCTGGCCCGCGTCGAACCTGTTCGGCCGCCCCAGGAGCCACCCATGATTAAGCCTACCCGGCAACCGCTCGACTCGTTGCGTCTGCTGCAAAACTCGAACTTAATGCCGTGCTATGTATGCGGCGCCGGCAATACTTACGACATGGAACTGTGCCGCGATTGTTTCGCTCCGATGGCGTTGGCGCACCAATCGGCCACGCAAAAGGTATCGCCTCATTTGATCGCGTCGCTAGGCAGCGCCTCGGCCGGCAAGACGGTCTACCTGGGCATGCTCATCGACATGCTTTCGCGTCAGCCCGACCGTCTGCAATTGTTGGCGCGCGGCGCGTTTTCCATCAATCTACAGCAAACCACGGCCGGCGCTTTGGCCCAGGGCGAGTTTCCGGCGAAAACGCCCGCCGACCCCGATGATTGGAATTGGGTCCATTGTCAGATCCGCTTGCCCGCGCGTCGCGCGCCGTTGGAATTGATCTTGCCCGACCTGCCGGGCGACGCCGTGCAAGCCGAGCTCGATCATCCGCGCACCTGCAAGGTGGTGTATCCGCTGCTGGCGAAAGCGTTGGGGGCCTTGATCTTCGTCGACGCCGTGCGGCTGGGAGAAGGCTCGTTGGATGAAGATTATTTCACCATGAAACTATCAAGTTATCTGGCCGAGATTCATGACCGGACGCGGCCCGATTGGTCGCGGCGCCCGATCGCCCTGGTGCTGACCAAAGCCGACGAATGCGAGCCTTGTTTCGACGACCCGACGGCGTTTGTGAAGTCACGGGCGCCGGGTTTCTGGCGGCAATGCAGCGAGCGGTTTTCCAATTACAAGGTGTTCGCCGCCAGCGTCTCGGGCGGTTGCGCTTATCGCCGCGACCGCTATGGCCGCCAGCGCGTGCCGCTGCGCATCGAACCGCGCGGAATTGTCGAACCGTTCGAGTGGTTGTTAAGCCAAATCGGCGGACGCGGGTGAAGTCGCGGATCGATCGAGAGGCTGGACTTCGTCGAGCGATGACGAATTGGCTAGACTGAAAGCCGCGATACCCTCCCATTCATTCACGGAAATATTGAAACGCTAATCAACGCTAATGAAGACTTTCAGGCTCTCCATTAGCGACGATTAGCGTGGATTAGTGTTCCAGAAAATGAACCACGGCTAAAAACTCGCCGCCTTCGGCAGCGGAACGAGAAAAAGAGCGCGTTCGGCGTGTCGTTCTTACGGCGCCGCGGAAAGGGCTTTGGCCACGTCGGTGCGATAGGCGGCCAAGGCGGGCAAATAGCCAAAGAACGACGCCGCCGCGATCAAAAGCGGTATCAAACAAAGCTCGGCGAGCGAAAACTGCACGCCGCTCATCGCGAAGCCCGTGTAGGCCAGCACCCAAGGCGAGGCCGCCGCGATCAAGCCGTGCCCCAACAACAATCCGGCCACCCCACCGCCCAGCGAAATCAAAATCGATTCCAGCAAGATTACGTTAAAAACCGTCGCGCGGCGGGCGCCCAAGGCCCGCATCACGGCAATGTCGCGGCGGCGATCGCTCATGGAATTGTAAATGCTCACCATGATGCCGATGCCCGCCACAATCACAATCAACACCGAAAGCGCCAACAACAACGTCCGCAAGTTGCCCACGATCATGTCCAATAACGTGTTGATCTCCATCGCCGGCAAAACGGCTTGAGCCTCGTTGCCCTTGTTGATCATCCGCCGCAGCGTCATGCCCGCCAACGGATTGCCCGCGACGCTGCGCACCAAAATGGCCGTCACCTCACGCTGCGATTCCGGCAGCGGACGATGATCGTGATGATGATGCCCGTGCTCATCATGCCCATGCTCGTCGTGCGCATGCTCATCGTGCGCATGTTCGGCATGTCCGTGCTCATCATGCGCATGCTCGTCGTGCGCATGCTCATCATGGCCGTGCTCATCGTGCGCGGGCATCTTTTCCTGGTCGGCGGCGCCGTGCTCCGCATGCTCCTTTTCGCCCTCCGCCTTGGCGTGCGCGTGCTCGTCATGCTCGTGCTCCGCCTCCTGCCCCGGCGGCATTTCGTGCGCATCGTGTTCATGCGCGTGTTCGTGCGCGCCGCTTTCACCTGCCGCCTCGTGCTTTTCGCCTTCCGCTTCCTCTTCCTTGGCGTGGCCGCGCAGCAGATAAAACCCTTCCATGTTGATGAAGAGCGCGCGGTCGTTGGGCGTTCCGGTCGGCTGGAGAATGCCGACGACGGTGAACGGGTCGTGCTTGTGGGCGCCCTCGGCGCCCTCCACTCCGTGCGTCGGCTGGAAGGTTTGGCCGACCTTTAAGCCGGTCGTGCCGGCCACGACCGAGCCGATGACGGCCTCGAAAAAGTTTTCCTGTTCAAAATTGCGGCCCTCGGCGAACTCATACTTTTGATACGGCTCCCAGACCTCGAACATGGCGGGCGTGGTGCCGACGACGCGAAACTCTTCATAACTGTCGCCCAGGCAAAGCGGCACGGCCACGTCGACCATCGAGGAGAAGCGGCCGGCGTGGTCGCCCTGTTTCAAAAACTCTTTGTAAAAGCCGTATGGCAGGTTTTCGACCGGCTGGCTCAAATGGTAGACCGTGTTGAGCACAAGCTGCAGGCGGCCGCCCTTGGTGGCCCCGACAATCATGTCGTAACCTTGGCCGCTCTGCCGGAAGAAACGGTCGACCACCGAATGAATGACCAACACCGTGACCACCAAGGCCACACCCAAAGCCATCGATACGCCGGTCAAGCAGGAGGCCAATGCCCGCTGCTGCATGCTACGCCACGCGATTTTCCAAAGACTCATGCCGCACTCACCGCCTGGTTGAATTCCTCTAATCGTTCGACGCGCTGAAATTTGCCGGCCACTTCCGGCGTATGCGTCACCAAAATCAGGGCCACGTTTTCCTCCGCGCAGGTCTCACGAATCAACTCGATCAGGTGTTCTTGATTGCGAGTATCGACGTTGGCGGTGGGTTCATCGGCCAACAAGAGCTTGGGGCGATTGGCCAACGCACGCGCGATGGCCACGCGTTGCTGTTCGCCCACCGAGAGCATGGCGGGCCGATGCGAAAGCCGATGCGAAAGCCCCACCCGCGTGAGCAAGGCCACCGCCCGGGCGCTGTCAGCCCGGCCGCGCGAGAAGGTCATGCCCAGCAGCACGTTTTCCAGGGCTGAAAAGCCGGCCAACAGATTGAAGGTTTGAAAGACGTAGCCGATATTGTCCGCCCGAAAACGATCGCGGCCGGCTTCGGGCAAACTCGCCAGGTCGCAGCCATTGACCTCGACCTTGCTTTGATCGGGGCGGCTGATACCGGCGATGACGTGCAAAAGCGTCGTTTTGCCGCAGCCGCTGCGGCCGACCAGCACCATCTGTTCGCCGGCGGGAACTTCAAAATGCGCAATATCGAGGATCGGCAGGGGGGTGCCATCCGGTTCGCTGAACGACTTTTTGAGGTTGGTCAAACGGAGCATGATCGCCGCGGTATGAATGAGCCGACTTTATCGCTTCTACGCAAAGCAAGGCATTTTAGGTCGTTTGGCATTGCTTTGCTAGATGCCTTGTCGGGCGCGCTTCCATAAAGTACATTCTAAGGAACTTTCCCCGATAGCTCAGTTGGTAGAGCGAGCGGCTGTTAACCGCTAAGTCCAAGGTTCGAGTCCTTGTCGGGGAGCTCGCCTTATTCACGGCGCCCTCGGCGCGCCTAGCCCATACTGCGTTACACATACTGTCAGGTATTTCGCGGGTCCGCTGCGCATGGCGGGCTGACCGAACAGCCGTGTTGATTGTAAGATGGGGCGATGGCACCAACAACGATTCCCGTGCCGGGACAAATCGCCCACGTCCGGCAACGGCTCTACCTTGTGGAAGACGTGGTCGCAGCGCCGCGGGCGGTCGACAGCAGCTTGGTCAAGCTCTCCTGCCTTGACGACGACGCGCAGGGCCAGCCGTTGGAGGTTCTCTGGGATCGTGAAGTCGATGCGGAGCTGCCCGCCGGCGAAGCTCTCGCAGTGGCAGGAGGAGTTGGAATCGCGATTCGGCCTGGCGTTCGAGATTCTCGACAAGGCCTACATCGGCCGCATCCGCCGCGAACGCGGCTTCGGCGTGAATCCCTGGACCACGCACACGCGGTTCCTGGTTTCGCAGCGGATGCTGATCGACGAGGCCTACGCCGGCCAACTGCGCGACTGGTTGGGCGAGTTTCGCGACGGCGCCCTCTTGATTCTCGACGAGGCGCACCACGCCGCCCCGTCCAGCGGCCAGCGCTACGCCATCGACTCGCAAATCACCAAGGCCGTGCGCGATCTGGCGCCCCGTTTTGAGCACCGCCTCTTCCTGTCGGCCACGCCGCACAACGGCCACTCGAACAGCTTCTCCGCCTTGCTCGAAATCCTCGATCCACAGCGGTTCTGCCGCGGGGTGCCGGTGCAGCCCAAGCTGCTCGAAGAGGTGATGGTCCGGCGCGTCAAAGACGACGTTCGCGAGCTGCTGGGCGGCTTTCCCAAACGCGAACCCGTGCAAATCAACATCGACGGCTTGCCGGCCGATTCTCCGGAACTGCGGCTGCCCAAACTGCTCGACGAATACCGGCAACTACGCGAAGCGCGTTTGGCCGGCGAAACCAAACGCAAACAAGCCGCCGCTGGTTTGCTGATGACCGGCTTGCAACAGCGGCTGCTGTCGTCGATCGAGGCGTTCGCGCGGACGTTGCGCGTCCATCGCCGCACGGTCGAACGCCATTGGCAGGATGGCCTTCCCAGGCCGTCACCACATCACGTGACGGGCCAGGAGGCCCATCCTCCTTGTGCTAGCCAGCTCGATTTGCTCGCCGGCCCGCTCGGCGCCGATGACGAGCGGGCCACGCTGCCGGAAGAGGAGTTGCAAAGCGAGGAAGAAGCCCAGATTGCCGCCGCCTCGGCCGCCACGGCCGGGGCCGCTATGAACGGCGCCCCTGCGGAGCTGTTCGCCAAAGAACAAGCCCTGCTCGATCAAATGACCGAACTTGCCGATACCGCCCGCGGCCAGCCCGACGCGCGTGTTCAAGCACTTGTCGAATGGATTCGCGAAAACATGTGCCCTGACTTGCCGGCTCGTGGTGAGCGCTCAGCGTCGCCGGCCCAATGGAACAGCACGCGGGTCATCCTCTTCACCGAGTACGACGACACCAAACGCTACTTGTGGCAGCAGCTTGCGGCGGCCATTGACGGCAGCGACCGGGCGGACCAGCGAATCGCCCTGTTTCATGGCCCGACGCCGCCCGACGAGCGCGAAATCATCAAGCAGAACTTCAACACGGACCGTGCCAAACATCCGTTGCGAATCCTGATCGCGACGGACGCCGCTCGCGAAGGGCTGAACCTGCAAGCGCACTGCTGGAACTTGTTTCACTTTGACGTGCCCTGGAATCCCGGCCGCATGGAGCAGCGGAACGGCCGCATCGACCGCAAGCTGCAGCCCAATCCGGTTGTTTACTGTCATTACTTTTTTTACCGACAGCGGCCCGAAGACCGCATCCTGGCCGCGCTGGTCAAGAAGACCGAACGCATCAAGCGGGAACTGGGCAGCCTCTCGCAGGTCATCGACTCTCGACTGGCCGGGATGCTCGGCGGCGGCATCCGTCGCCAACTGCTCGACGCCTTGGAACGCGACATCGAGGCCGCCGACCTGGAGGCCCAAGCGCGCGAAACCGTCGAGGCCGAATTGGAAGTCGCCCGCCGGCGACAAGACGCCCTGCGCAAGCAGGTTGACGTGCTCCGCACGCAGTTGCAGCGCTCGCAACAGACCATCGACTTCGATCAAGACCACTTTCGCTCCGCGCTTTCTTGCTCGCTGGAATTGATGGGTGCCCAGGGACTTAAACCGATCCACCCGGACGATGAAACGCCAGCGGCGTTCACCTTTCCGGCGCTCGACCAGCGCGAGGGCGCCGATCCGACCTGGGCCGACACGATGGACGCGCTGCGCGTGCCGCGAGAGCATGGCCAGAAGCCGTGGGAATGGCGGCGAACGTCGCCCCTGCGGCCGGTCGTTTTCGCCGACCCCGGCCGTATGACCGACGACGTGGTGCAACTCCGCTTGGCGCACCGCATGGTTCGCCGGTTGCTGGCGCGCTTTACCGCCCAGGGGCTGGTGCATCACGACCTGTCACGGGCCTGCCTGGCTCAAACCACCGACGCCGTGCCGCGCGTCATTCTCTTGGGCCGGCTCTGCTTGTATGGACCCAACGCCGCCCGGCTGCATGAAGAACTGGTGTACCTGACGGCGCGCTGGACCGACCCCAAGCTGCGCAAGGCCGCGCTAGCGCCCTACGGCCGCGAAGCGGAGACCAAGACGCTCGCCCTGCTTGCCGAGTCGCTGCCGCCCAAACACGGCCGCGGTGTGGCTGAAACCGTGCAAAGGCAACTGCAAGCCGAGGCCCCGCGCGACGTGGAAGAGTTGCTGCCGCACTTGCACGCTCGGGCCGAGCAACATGCCGACGACGCCGAAAAACTGCTCAAGAAGCGCGCCGAGGACGAGGCCCAGGCGATGCGCGCCATTTTGCAAAACCAGCAAAAACACATCGCCGACACCGCCGCGCGGCACGACCGGCCCGACCAGCGGCAACGGCAGCTCGCCTTCGCCGAGGATGAGCTGCGCCAACTGGAGGCCAACCGCCGACACTGGAGCAAGCGACTCGAGATGCTCGACCGCGAACTTGAAACCGAGCCTGAACGAATCCGCCGGCTCTATGACATCAAAGCCCGCCGCATCGAACCGATCGGACTTGTTTATCTCTGGCCGCTTACAGGGTAATTCGCATTTTTATCATTGGCGACCTGCAGGCCAAGTCGCGCGCGAGACGACGGAGGGGGGAACACTAATCGACAATCGCGGTAGGGATGGCCCTTTCGGGCCACCCCCCGCACAGATCCGTACTTGAAGTGCTACCTCATACGGCTCCTACTTTGAGTCGAGCGTAAAATCGTTTGTGTGGATAAGGATGCAGGATCTTAGGCCGAGGGAGATGGCGTGCCGCGAGACGCGACATCCGCTCCCACGTCCAGCGGCGGCGACCACGCTGGCTGCGGCGTCGCAACGCGGACAGCCAGAGGCGCGTAACGCCCTTCAGAAAACGGTTCATCGGCCGCGAGTTAAAAGGCACGGCATGATAGTTCAGCCAGCCTTGAACAACTCGATGCAACCAGCGTCCCGTTTCGCCTAAGGGGCGGTGCAGTCGCTTACGTAGCTCGTCGCTGATCTGGTGGAGTTTCGCCCGCAGGCGCTTGCTGATGCTATAGCGATGGACCGTGAACCGGCCGTGACTCCGCGTCTTGGCCACCACATGGGTAAAACCAAGAAAGTCAAATGTCTCCGGCTTGCCCTCACCTCGTCGTGTGCGTCGCTCGGCCGCATAACGACCGAACTCGATGAGACGGGTTTTATCGGGGTGGAGTTTCAAGCCAAACTTGGCAAAGCGTTCCCGGAGTGCCTCCAGACACGCCTGCGCCTCATCGTGGTCTTGAAACCCAATCACAAAATCATCCGCATATCGCACCACAATCACATTTCCACGACAGCGGTTCTTCCGCCACCATTCAATCCAGAGGTCGAAAACGTAGTGCAGGAACACGTTCGCCAGTAGCGGTGAAATGACCGCCCCTTGCGGCGTTCCGACCGTGGTTTCCGACCATTCGCCGTCCTCGCTGACTCCGGCCCGAAGCCATTTACGAATCAGTCGAAGTAAGCGGCGATCTCCGATCCGGTGCTCCAAAAAACTGGACCAACCATTCGTGATCGATCGCGTCGAAGAAGCCTTGGATGTCGGCATCTAAAATCCAGTTCACCTGCCTGTCGCAGATCGCTACTGTCAAGGCGTCGAGCGCCTGATGACCGCCGCGACCAGGACGGAAGCCGTAACTGAAACCGAGAAAGTCCTGCTCATAGACGCTCTGGATCACCCACAGCACCGCCTGCTGGACAACTTTGTCTTCCAGCGATGCGATGCCCAATGGCCGTTGGCGGCCATCAGGTTTGGCGATCCAGCTTCTGCGAGAGGGCTTGGCCCGGTAGGCTCCCCGGTGAATACGATCATGGAGGTCTGCAATGTTGGCCTCCAGGTCTCGCCCATATTCCTCCCAGGTCACGCCATCCACTCCCACCGCCGCCGTTTTCTTCAAGTTGAAGAACGCTTCGGTCAGGCAGCCTTCGTTGACATGGTGCAACAGGTTTGTGAATCTGAGCTTGCTGTCCTTTCGGGCAGCTTCACGCACGCCAGACAGTCCGCGTGACCTGTGTTTGTTCCGATCCTGTGCTCGGCACAAGGCGTTCTGTTCGGCGTTCCTCTTGGTTGAACCCCTTCCCTCGATCGACTCCGCGGGCGTTTCAGTTGCGCCGTTGTTCGCCGATGTCGCAGGTACTATGGATTCATCAGACTGCCTGTCAGCGTTCATGCCAGCCTCGCCACCTGGGGTGTTTGCTGGCCGTTCCACAGGGCGGATGACATGCCATCGTTGTCCTGGGGAAACTGACAGGCTCTCTCGGTTCTCGCGTTTAGAGTTTCCATACATGCACAGGGTCTTTGACTCCGCCGCGTCACCTCGCCGCTTGCCAGAGCGCGGCGCTGTGTGTTGCCTTCGCCACAATTAGACAAGGTCGGCACGCGAAACGGCTGATTTCGGAGCTCAATGGCTGGCCTGCATGTTCCCATCCCCCATGCTACACCTGGAGCGTCACCACTCCCCGCGTAGGGTTTAGGGCCGAGCGGTTGGCTAGACCTTACTCGTACGATTTCTTTCATTCGCTACTCCAAACCGGTTTATCCCGACGCTCCTAATTGGACAGCGCCACTTTCGCTCTGCCGCCGGTCGTAAACGACGCGGGCGTAAGGGCATTGGTTTACGGTCGGCCAAGGCCATCAAGGCATGATTTTATCCGATCGGGGTCGATTCCCAAGTCATGTAGTTTGGCGA
>DASVGM010000789.1:0-4792 GCA_036379555.1 Pirellulales bacterium
GCTGGGTTGCACGCTGTGCCAATTGGAGTGATAGCCGATCTCATGTTTTTTCAAGGCGGCGATCACGTCGAAGCGTTCGCGAGCCTTGAGCGTGCGGGCTTTTTCGCCCACCACCTTGAAGGTGGCGCGAATCCCCTCGCCGCTGAGAAACTCGGCCAGTCGCAACGCGGCGTCGTCGCTGGCCGGCAACAGGTAGTCTTCGGTGTCAAACCACAGCACCACGTAAACGGTGGCATTTTCTTTGGCGGCCGCGGAGGCGGCTGCCAAAACGACCAGTAGGCTGCCTAGCCAGTGGAGGCGAGAGATTGGGCGGTAGGTCATGTTGCACCAGTGGAAGATCGAACGCAAGCGAATCGTACGGTGGACACCACCCGCCACGAATTCATGACGGGCAATGCTTTTTGATAGGGCGTTTTTGCCGTTAAAGCAACCGCCCGCTTGCCCCGTCGATGGAAACTGATAGACTCGCCCGGAGGATTGCCATTCGTAGCCGACTTCGTAAGAAGTCGGGCCGTCGCCGTGGTTTACGGCCAGAACTCTCACGAGCTCTGCTACGCTTCAGTGCGCCGTCCAAACGCGGGCCGATGAATAATCCGCGTTAGCCCCACGAGCCTACGACGCTGGTCGTCGGCTAACCTTCCGATCGCGGATATCTCTTGACAATCGCGCCTCGCGCGGCCAGAATTGTTCATGTTGCCGCGGGCTCAAGCCGATCATGCACACGGACTTTCAATAATTCTGCTAAGCCATGACTTTTTTCCGCACACGACTGTCGGCCGTCATCGCATGGGCGATGATTCCCTTGGCCGCCTATGCCGGCATGCCGAGCACGGCATGCGTATGCGCGAACGGCCATGTCAAGTTAGTCTGTGCTGGTGGCTCGCGCGTCGCAAAGCCGCACGGCCATGAACACGCCGCCGGATGCGCTTCTGATTGCTGTCGCTCGACCGATTGCTGTGGCTCGAATGGGGCCGCCACGGCAGAGGCGGAACATGACGCGGATTGCTGTGGTGTCGGCTTTTGCTGCCACGGTCCCCAATCAGATCATGAGGGGGTTGGCTCCCGGCCGTGCTGCAAACCGATTCTCTCGCCGCCGAGCATGACGCCGCAAATCGCGAGCGTGCCTGGCGACCAGGCTCCGGCCGTGATCGCCGTCGCGCATCACGCCGACGCCCATGTCCATGCTCCGTTCGCGGCGGAGGCGGCCGAGCTCAATACCGGCCCGTCGCTCGATCGAGTCATCGTCTTTCGATCGCTCTTGATCTGATTCCCCCGCACTCCTTGCTCCGCGCGCAGTGTTCGATGTTGCGCGCGTAGGGGGACAAGGCCGGTATTCCTGGGCCGGCACCGTCTCCAGTTGCAAGTTGAAGAGTTGACAGGTGTTACTTCGGTTCGGCGTGTCGACGTTGGACTATTGATGCCACCCGCTTGTCGGGTGGAGAATCAGGTTAGCCGTCTACACCGGGCATTTGTCGCCGACCCCTTTTCCGATTTTCCGCCGCTTGGCCGCCTACGGCGGCCAAGCGGCGGAAAATCGGGGGTTTGGGAGGCGGTCGCCGGTGTAGAGGTCGCCAGTGTAGACAACCAACGTGAAACTCCCTCTGGCAAGCCGAGGGCATCTTTAACAGACATTTTTGCAATCCGGAAGAAGGGCAATGCGTCTTGTTTTTTCCAATTACCCATTCAGTGAAGGAGAGTGACATGCGGAAGCTATTTTTTCTGTTGGCAATCGCCGGTGTGATCAGTGCGGCCGCCTTGCCCGCGTTTGCTTGCGGCGGTGGCGGTGGCGGCGGCGGTGGCTGTGGAATGGGAGGCGGAGGAGGTATGGGCGGCAGGGGAGGCTATTATGGCGGTGGTCGCGCCAGGGCAAGCACGAAAGTGCTTTCGGGCGGCCCACGCGTCGCTCAATCCGGCGTATCAGCCAGACGCGGCCCAGCGGTCGCGCCAAAGCCCGCCGCAACACTGGCCGACGCGAAGAAGCGCGCTTCGACGCAAGCATTGCGCACGGTGGCTGAAAGAAGAAAGGCCGCCGCGCCGCCCCTCTACACCTGTCCGATGCACCCGCAAGTGCAATGGACCAAACCGACCGATTGTCCGATCTGCGGCATGAAGCTCAAGCTCAAGCAGGCGAAGGCCGGCGCCGCGAAGCGCGCTCCCGCGGCGGATGACGAACATGCCGGAATGGACATGGACGAAACGGGCGACATGCCGGGCATGGATATGCGGGACGACATGGGCGGCATGGACGACATGATGTGCTGTCCCGGCTGCATGTCGGGCATGGGCGGCATGTCGGGCATGAAGGGCAAGCAAGCGCCTGCGGCCTCGCGCAAGGCGAGCGGCGGCTCGATGCGCGGCCGCGGCATGGCCGGTATGGGCTGCGGTTGTTGATCTGAAACGGAGTTTGGATGGGGCTCTTTTTGTTTTCAATTTGAAGGAGTATTTCATGAAACGATCTCTTGACGTGCTATTTGCCAGCTTACTTTTCGCCGCTGTAACCGTGTTCGGCCTTCCGCTGCGGGCGAGTGCCGATGAGGGAAAGAACGCCGAGTCGGAAATCAGTGAAGCGCTGGCCGAATTATCGAAGGCCGACCGCGCGGCGGCCGAGGCGCAGCGCTATTGCGCCGTGCGGACGGGCCACCGGCTCGGCTCGATGGGCGCTCCGGTGAAGGTGAACGTCGCCGGCCAAGAGGTGTTCGTGTGTTGCCGTGGCTGTAGCAAAAAGGCGACGGCAAACGCCACGGCGACCTTGGATTCAGTGAAAAAACTGAAGAAGATCGCCGCCTCCTTGGCGAAACTTCCGGCCGAAGACCGGCAACTCGCCGAGGCCCAGCGTTTCTGCGCCGTGGCAGGGAAGAATCGCCTTGGCTCGATGGGCACGCCCGTCAAGCTTGTGATCAACGGCCAGCCCGTCTTTCTCTGTTGTGGCGCCTGCACGGATAAAGCGAACGCTCATCCGCGCGAGACGCTGGCCAAGGCGGCGGAGCTGAAGAAAGCCAAGTAGTCTTCGCGCGAAACCGGCCAGGCGGCCGCGCACGGGTCCGGCGGGTTAGCACCAATGGCTGGCCCGTGCCGCGGTCGCCGTTTTCAGGATTTGTGCCTAAACAAGAAAGTTTGCGATGAATCGACGGAGTATTCTTGCTGTGTTTGTCGTGGGTGCGGCCGGGTTGGCCGCCCGCGCGGCCGTCGCGCGAACGCGCTTGTCGCGTCGGTGCGCGGCTCTTGTTGTCTTGTCGATCGCTTCGGTGTTTGCCGCGCTGAGCCTGTGGATCGGGCACGATGCGAATGCCCAGCACCAGGACGGTGACAGTGAAAAACGGAAGGGCGCGGGCGTCAAAGCGCCCATCGCCGAGTTGATGCACTGTCCGCTGGCCTTCGCCGGCGTCCACCTGCTGAAGGCGGATCCTACCAAGTCTCGCGTCGCCTACCACTTTTGCAAGTCGGTCAATGACGAGCTGAGCCAGTGCGTGCTTTACGATGGCACGGGGCCCGACGCGCGGCTGATTGGCATTGAATACCTGGTGACCGACGCCGTGTACCAGGGCATGCCGGCTGCGGAAAAGGTGTATTGGCACAACCATGAATTTGAAATCGACGCGGGGTTGCTGAAAAGCTTGACGCAAAGCGGCGACGACGAGCGCGCCACGCTGGCCCAGGTCCGTTCGATGTGGGGCAAGGTCTACCATACCTGGGTCGACGGTGAATCGTATCCGCGCGGCCCGGCGCAGCTTTTCTGGTCGGTCACGGGCAAGAAGCCATTCGTGCTGTCGAAGCAGGCGCCGCTGCCCCCGGAGCTCAAGCGGCACAACAGGTAAGGTAAGCCACGACGACCGCCATGTCCGACCACTTCAGCCACCGACCGTTAACCGCCCACGACGACGAACCGCTCGACGAGGGCGGCCTGCGCGCGCCACCGGAGCTGACCGGCTGGCGAAAAGCCTGGTGGTGGTTCGACTTCATCATCCTGGTCAAACTCGCGCGGCTGCGGTTCGTCGGCATTCTCGCATTGATCGGCGTCGTCATCACCCAGTGGGACACGCTGATGGCCTACTACGACCGTTATACCCGCCCCGCCGAGGCGGCGACGGTCACGGCCGGCGACGTCGAATGGTTCTGCCCCATGCATCCCACGGTTGTGCGCGACAGCGGCAAGGAGAAATGCCCGATCTGCTTCATGCCGCTTTCCAAGCGCAAGAAAGGCGACGTGCATGAGGCGGCCCTGCCGCCGGGCGTGGTCAACCGAGTGCAGCTTTCGCCGTACCGCGTGGTGCTGGCCGGCGTGGAGACCTGGGAAACCGCTTATGTCCCGTTGTCCAAACAAGTGACGGCCGTCGGCTTCATCGAGTTCAACCAGCGCGAGCAACGCAGCGTGAGCGCCTGGGTGGGCGGGCGGCTCGACAAACTCTACGTCAACGAAACCGGCGTCGAGGTGGACCAAGACGAAGTGCTGGCGGAGATTTACAGCCCCGAGCTTTACAGCGGCATGCGCGAGCTATTGAACGCCTCCCGTGGCGGCTCGCAACAACTAGCCGTCAGCAGCCGCGCGCGGCTGCGGCTGTTGGGCATCAGCGACGACCAACTCGACGAGCTGGTGCGAACAGGCAAAGCCAACACACATCTGAAGATCCGATCGCCGATTGCCGGGCACGTCATCGCCAAATACGTGGTTGAAGGGCAATATGTCGAAACCGGCATGCGACTGTACGATATTACCGATTTAGCGACCGTCTGGATTCAGGCCCAGGTCTACGAAGACGATTTCCCTTTTCTGCCCGAACGGCAAACGCACCGC
>DASVGM010000790.1:0-7711 GCA_036379555.1 Pirellulales bacterium
TGCGCGATGGTTTTGATTTCGTTTGGCATGGCTCTCTCAGTTTTCTGAATTCTGTGTTTCCTGCTCGGCCGCGGTGAGCGGCTCAACGTCAACTTCCCAACCCTTGGAAAGCGGCATACCGGTGCCGTCGGTATCGCCGCCCATCAAGCGGCAGGTGGGCGGACCATAAGGCACAAACAGCATCCCCTCGGGCACCTTTCCTTTCTCACAGCGAAAGGTCGCATCGCCGTGCTCGGTGCGCACGCGCACCCAGTCGCCCGGCGAAACCCCCAGCGACTGCATATCGTCCGGATGCATGGTCAGGGTGTTGACAATCGCCTTGTATTCTTCGCTCTCCTTTCCCACGTTAATCTGGGCGCCCTGTTTGGCCGTGCGTGAAGGATTGAGAAGAAACCGCTTAACCGGCATTGCTTGCGTCCCTGGAGGAATGGATCATATACCGTGATCTTAACCGATGGGCAAACCCCACTGCAAACGCCCCGCTCGCCGGTAGTGACACGATTTGACAAATAGTCAAGGAAAAACGGTTGGATTCTGTAGGGAACGTACTCCGTGCCGTTTCGTGAACTGCGGATCGGCGTCGTTTCTGGCTCCTGGAACGGCACGGAGTCCGTCCCCTACCGGGAATCCTCTTTACATCAGGCCCATCCTGGGCTGCGCAAAATGAGTGTATTTCACGCGGGGAACCAACCGCGGTTCGGTGTGAAATTTGTTCCGCTCCGCCACCGCCGGCTTCACGCCGGTGGAGCGCTGATTGACCGCTAGAAACGGCGCCTGATGATGCTCCCTAACCGCTTTTTCGCACCAGCGTCCGCCGCCGCGCGCGGCGCGGGCGCAACGGATTTTGAAAGCACCGCGCCGCGCGCGGCGCGGTGCCTGCTCCATGTGCAGTCATTTCAGGCTAAGTAGCCGTAAGTGGCTGCCGACAAAGAGGTTGCGATTTTGACGAAGCGTTGCCTCGCCCAGCGGGTTACCGCGGCACGCCGCTGATTGCTTCCACGGCAAACAACTTACGATGGCGCTTCTTCAACTTGGAGCGTGTTTCGTCGATCAGTTGAACGGCCATGTCCACCGCGTACGGCTCGGGCGTCACGCGGATGAGCTCGTGCGACAGTTCCGCCAACATGCGCAGCGTTTCCTGGTACATCCGAAAGGCGGCCCGGCGATGCTCGTCATCGACCGAGGCGGCCGCCGTTTCCGGCAGAGAGACGAAGCCGCACGCGGCGCCGTCAGCCCCGTTTGGCGTGGCAGGTTCGGCGGCCGTAGGCGCCGCCGTCGCAGGACTGTGCCGTTTGCGGCGCCGGGGCGTTTCGTTGGAGGGGTCGGATTTGGCGAGTATTCCGTCCAGAAAGCGAAGCGCTTTGCGCTGCGAGGTCAACGCGTCGGGAGGAGCGGATTTGCCGGCCCTGGTGCCGCGCCGGCCGCTTACGTCTGAATTGCAGCCGGTTGACACTCCCCACTTGACTTTGAGATTAGAATCCATCAACATGCGATGATGTATTGACCTACCTCGTCGGCCACAGCAGCCACACCTTGGGCCGGCGGAGAACGAGCGTTGACAACCAACCGCGTATGCCAACCGGGCCGGGGCGCCAGCCGATCCGGGCGGCCGCGCTTTCACCCCCCAACTTGTTGACCGCATGGCTTGGCGAACGCGAAAATGGCGATTGACCGCCGGCGCACTGATTCTTGCGTCGTTGGCGCTGCTGGCGGCAGCGGCGCTGCGCCCCGCGCCGGTGGAAAGCATCGAAACGGCCACCGTGCGCCGTGGCGACGTCGTCGCCACGCTGGAGGTCGAAGGCGCCCTCGAAAGCTCTCATAATCTGGAGATCAAATGCCAGGTGGCCGGCGGCAGCACCATTCTTTGGCTCGTGCCTGATGGCAGCCAGGTGGAGGCGGGCGACGAACTGGTGCGGTTTGATTCCTCGTCTGTCGAAGACCTGCTCAGCCAGCAAGCGATTGTCGTCGAACGCGCCAGGGCGGCGCAAATCGCCGCGGAACACGAGTTAGCCGCCGCGCGACTGGCGTTGCCCGAATATGTTCAAGGAACTTTTGTCGCGCTCGACGAGGAGGCCGGCGCGGCCATCACGACCGCGCAGTACAACTTGCGGCTGGCCGAACAGATGCTCGATGCCAATCGTCGTTTGGTTCGCCGCGGCTTCGCGGGGCTGGTACAGCTTGAACCGAGCCGGTTTGCCGTGGAGCAAGCGAAACTGCAACTCGACATTTCTTGCCGCGCCAAGGCGGTGCTGGAATCGTACAATCGCCCCAAGATGACGCAAGACCTCAAATCGCGCATCGATACGGCCGTCGCCATGGTGCGCTCGACGACGGCGGAGTATGAGCTGGAGCGCAGAAAACTCACTCGCTATCACAAGCAATTGGAATGTTGCGTCGTGCGGGCGCCGCATCGCGGGCTGGTGATTTATGCCAACGACGCCAGCCGGTCGTCGGACGGCGTGCTGCAGATTGACGTGGGCGCCGTGGTGCGGGCGCGGCAAACGGTGTTCTGGTTGCCCGACTTGTCGGCCATGCAGGTGCGCGTGTTGGTGCATGAATCGTCGGTTTTGAAGGTGCGGCCCGGCATGCAAGCGGTGGTGCGGGTGCGCGGCCGCGAATTGCCGGCCACGGTGAGCGAAGTGGCCACGCAGCCGGTTCACATGCGCAGCAGCCAACGGCACTTGAAATATTTTTCGGTTTGCGCGCGCATCGCCGAGACGTCGCCCGGTTTGCGGCCCGGCGAAACGGCCGATCTCACACTCTTGCTGAACTATCGGGCAAACGTGCTGCGCACGCCCGTGGATACGTTGTTTAAGAGCGACGCGGGCGCCTATGTTTGGATCGAAGGGCAAGACGGCATCGAGCCGCGGCACATTGAGTTGGGCGAGGTCGGCGACCGCATGGCGGAGGTCCGCGACGGGCTGCATGAAGGCGAGCACGTCGTCATGCACCCTCGCGACAGTGTGCCCGACGCCGATCGTCTCCTGCTGGAAACGCGGCCCGACCGCAGCGGCAAACGCTTTGGAAGCCGGCCGCTGGAAAAGACTCGCGGCTGGCTCTCTTTGGCCAGATGAAGCGGCGCCGAAATGCGAATTGGTTTGGCCGCCGCGACACTATCGCATAGAATGGCGGCTTGGAGATCTTCGTATGCCAATTCATGACTGGACGAAAATGCGGGCCGGCGTGTTTCACGATTTCCACCAGGAGTGGACGATCTGCCTTAAACGCGCTTTGAACGGCGGAATCTTGCCATCGGGCTATTACGCCATGGTCGAGCAAGCGTTGGCGCGACGGTTCCCTGACGTGTTGAGTTTCCAAATCGACCGCGATGAGGCGGCAAACGGCCAGTCGCCGCTATCGTCCGGCGGCGGAGTATTGACGTTGGCCGACGCGCCGCCGCGCGTCGCCGTCACGGCGACGATCGAAACAGATCCGTATGCCGAGCGGAGCAACCGCGTCGTCGCCTTCGATGAAGCGGGCCATGTCGTGGCCGCGATCGAGATCGTATCGGCCGGCAACAAATCGAGCCGCACGGATTTTCAGTCGTTCGTGAAGAAAGCGGTGAGGTTCCTGAAGCTGGGCGTTCACCTGCTGATCGTTGATTTGTATCCTCCGACGGCCCGCGATCCGCAAGGCATGCACGCGGCGATTTGGTCGCAAATGACCGACTATGATTTCTCCTTGCCGGCAGATAAGCCGCTGACGGTTGCCAGCTATTCGGCAGGCCACGCCAAACGCGCCTTTGTCGAAACGCTGGGCGTGGGCGATCTGCTACCGACAATGCCGCTCTTTCTGAAGCCGGACACTTACGTGAAAGTGCCGCTGGAAGCCACCTATCAAACGGCCTTCGACGGCGTGCCAAAGCCATATCGCGATGAACTGGAGAAGTAGACGCTATCGCTCGACATCTTAAATAATCTTGCGTGATGTTGAGAAGATGAACCGTCGCGGTTTTTCCGCTACAATACCGGTTTTACCATTAGATAATCTCCCAACTTGTGTATACGTGACGCTACGTTTTCAAGTCAATCTGCGTGGAATCATCGACCTGCTCTCGAACCACCTCTATAGCAGGCCGGAGGTGTTTGTTCGCGAGTTGCTGCAAAACGGCGTCGACGCGATCACCGCTCGACAGCAAATCGCGGCGGACCACGCCGGTGAGATCACGCTTTCGCTCACCAGCCCGCGTGGCAGGCCGCCCACGTTGGAAATCACCGACAACGGCGTCGGCCTGACCGCGGACGACCTTCATCGTTTTTTGGCGACCGTCGGCGAGTCGTCGAAGCGCGACGGCGAGGGCCGGCGCGGCGGAGATTTTCTCGGACAGTTCGGCATTGGGTTGCTGTCTTGCTTTGTGGTCAGCGACGAGATCGTCGTGGTCACGCGCAGCGCGCGAGAGGCCGGGCCGGCCGTGGAGTGGCGCGGCCGGGGGGACGGCACGTATTCCATCCGCGCGCTCGAAGCCGACCTGGCTCCGGGCACGCAGGTGTTTCTGAACTGCCGTCCCGGCAAAGAGGAGCTTTTTCGTCCTGACACGATTCGTGATTTGGCCCTGCATTACGGCGTGCTTTTGCCTTATCCGGTGCGTGTGATGAGCCAGCGCGGCAGCGTGGTGGTGAACGAGAACGGCGCGCCTTGGCGGCAAGAGTACCGCGGCGAAAAGGCCCGCAAACAAGAGTTGTTGCGGTTTGGCAAGCAGACCTTCGGCACGCCGTTTCTCGACGCCATCGAACTGCGTTCGCGGGCCGGCAAGGTCGACGGCGTCGCATTTGTTCTGCCACACCCGGCGAACCTGAACGCGCGCCGCGCCCATCGCGTTTACTTACGTAACATGTTGCTCAGCGAAGAGGCCGACAATCTTCTGCCCGACTGGGCCTTTTTCGTCAAGGCCATCGTCAACGTCGACGACCTGCGGCCGACCGCCTCGCGCGAAAGCTTTTACGAAGACGAGCGTTTGGAAACCGCCCGCGGAGAGTTGGGCGACTGCCTGCGCGATTACCTGCTGCGTTTGGCGGAGCAGGAGCCGGGCCGCTTCGAGCGTTTTCTTTCCGTGCATCACCTGGCTCTCAAGGCGTTGGCCGCTCAGGATGACGAATGCTATCGCTTGTTCATTGATTGGCTGCCGTTTGAAACCACGCGCGGCCGCCAGACTGTGCGTGAGCTGCGCGAGGCAGGCGGCACGTTGCGATATGTCGACGATGTGGCGATCTACCACCAGATGGAAAAGGTGGCCGCCGCGCAGGGCTTCACGCTCATCAACGCGGGCTACGTCTATGAGGCGGAGTTGCTTTCGCGATTGCCTGAAGTCGATGAAGACGTGGCACTGGAACGGATGGATCCGGCGACGCTCACGCAGGAATTTGAAGAGCTGACGACCGACGAGCAGGACCGCGTGTACCATTTGCTGGACGTGGCCGGAGAGGTGCTGCGCCCTTTCCATTGCCGGGCCGAGGCGCGCAAGTTCGAGCCGCGCGACCTGCCGGCCTTGTTCAGCGCCGGCAGCGAGGCTCGTTTTCTGCGCTCCGTCGAACAGAGTAAAGAAACGGCCGACGCGCTGTTTCAGGGCGTGCTGGAAAGCCTCGAAGCCAATCGGACGAGCATGCCCGGCACCGAACTGGTGTTCAATTATCGTAACACGCTGATCTCGCGATTGACCACGGTTCAATCGCGCGACATACTCCGCCGGGCGGTGGAAGTGCTGTACGTGCAGGGGCTGTTGTTGGCGCAGCAACCGCTGACCGCGCGCGAGCTGTCCCTGCTCACCAGTGGCCTGACCGGCTTTCTTGACGCCTTTCTTGGCCCTGACAACCCCTGATACGATCATCATGAATTCGATCACCGCCCAAGTTGCCGAGTTACACGCGAAAGCGAGCGGGCTGCCGCATGGCCCGGCCCAGGTCGCCTTGTTGGAAGAAGCCGTCCGGCTGGCCGACCTGTCGCAAGACGTCGAGCTCGCTTTTGACGTCCGCGATACTTTGATGCAATGCGCGTGCTTTTCCGGGCGGCCTGATGTCCTGCTGGTGGCCTTCGCCTGGTGCCTGGCGCAGTACGACCGCGACCCGCAGCGGTTCAATAGCTTTAACATCTTGTGGAAGTATAAATGGGTGATCAGTGATGGGATCTCGTTCCCGGATCTCAGTCGGGCACGTTTGGAAGGGTTGTTGGCCGACATGGAGCGCCGCTTCCGGGAGGCCGGTTCCACAATGGACGCTGCCTGGCGCCTGCGGCGCGAGCTGCTCATGCACTTTGGCGAGTGGCCTCAGTCACGGTCGGCGCACGCGGAAGTTCAGAAATGCGCCCGCGATTGGTTAAGCGACTGCCCGGCCTGTGTGGCCGTCAATGATTGTCGCTATTTCTCCGCGCAGCGTGAATGGACTTTGGCCCTGGAAGCGGCCCAACCGGTGCTGCAAAAGCGGCTCTCCTGCGCCGAGGAACCGCATCGCACGTTGGCCGAGGCGCTGCGACCGCTGTTGGAGTTGAGCCGTGTGGAGGAGGCCCAGGCGTACCAGCGCTGGGGCTATCGGCTCGTCCGCAACGCCCAGCATTTTGTGCGCGAGCACGCTTGCCATCTTCATTTCTTGACGCGCACGGGCGATGCCGCCGCGGCCAAGCGCGTGCTCGAGCGTCATCTTCCGGGGGCGTTGGAATCGGTTCAGCTTGACGAGCGGTTCGAGTTTTTGCTGGCGGCGCGATTGTGGGCCCAAGGGCTTGTCGAACAAGGCAAGAAGCGGCTGAAAGTGCGGCTGCCGCCGGCGTTGCCGCCCGCTGATGACGCAGGCAAGTCGGACATGGCGGAGCTCAGCGCCTGGTTCGCGGAACAAGCGGGGGCGTTGGCACGGCGCTTTGACGCGCGCAACGGCACCACCGCTTTTCAAAAGAGGATCGACGACACGGAAGAGTTGATCCTTGGAGTGCGGTGATTTATCACCGCTTTTACGGCTTTGGCCGTCTTTTCGCCGCGGTTCGGGTTTATTCCGGTCGAGCGATGATTGACCGCTGGAACGCATTATCGCGGCAACCTCGTGCGCGTCCTCATTTCCATTTTTTCGGTCGACGACACGCGTGTCGCCGATGCTCAAACCGTTTTTTCGGTCGACGACACGCGTGTCGCCGATGCTCAAAACCGTTTTTTCGGTCGACGACACGCGTTCGCCGGTGCTCAAAACCATTTTTTCGGTCGACGACACGCGTGTCGCCGGTGCTCAAACCGTTTTTTCGGTCGACGACACGCGTGTCGCCGGTGCTCAAACCGTTTCGTTGTGCGGTTCCCCCCACCACCATATACAACTACAGGTTGGGTTGGTTATGTAGTTGAGGAGGGGGTGCGGTAGTGCGGCAAAGGGCCGCGTTTTGAACACTGCAAAACAATGGGTCTAGCCAGTCAGTCAGCGCTCGACGGGGGCAAGCCGTAATATCACGAGATTAAGCTCTGATGCCACCCGCTTGCCGGGTGGAGTTTCCCGTTGGCTGTCTACAATCGGGCGTTACCCGCGCCCCTTTACCCGATTTTTCCCCGCTTGGCCGCCGAAGGCGGCCAAGCGGGGAAAAATCGGGAGGATAGAGAAAGCCGCGATTGTAGACGGCCAACGGGAAGCTCCCTCGGGCAAGCCGAGGGCATCGTCCGCTACCGTCGCTGAATGTCGAGTTGCCGCTTACTCTCGTGACGTTAGCGGCATGCGCCTCGCAGATCATTTATTTGCCCGGCCATACC
>DASVGM010000791.1:0-4816 GCA_036379555.1 Pirellulales bacterium
ATCATTTCTCGACGCTGTTCGACATGGAAACGATGGACCCGCTGATTTCCGGGAAACCGTTTGTCAAAGCGCTTGACGAGCTGACGGCGGCCCAGAGCCAGATGCCGGCCGCCGCGCTCGCTGCTTCGCCGCGTGACGTTCATGAGGCGTTTCTCAACGGCCGTTGCGGCCTGGCGCTGACTTGGACCTCCGCGGCGTGGGGCGCCGCTGGGGCTGATGACGCGGTTGTCGCCGCGGCGCAGCCGGTGGGCGAAAAAACCCTGGAAGTGGGCTGCGGCGAACTGCCCGGCTCGCCTGAAGCGTTCAACCCCAAAAGCCGGCAATGGGACTCCCGCCGCGACGATGAAGCGTCGCGCGTGCCGCTAGTTGGCGTTTCGGGCCGGCTGGCGTCGGTCACCGCGCAAAGCGAACATGCCGACGCGGCGTTTAAGCTTTTGGCCTGGCTTGCGGGGCCGCAATGGAGCCGGCGGATCAGCACGTCGAGCGGCGCGACGACGCTGTTTCGCCGTTCGCAGGTTGCCGCCGGCGGCGAGTGGGCCGATGAGCGGTTAGGACCGGCCGGGGCGCTCGCATACGGTGAGACGGTGGAGCGGACGCTCTCCGCGGCTGAATCGTTTGGGGCGCCGCGCATCGCCGGCCGCGATCGTTATCTGGCGGCGCTCGATCGCGCGGTTCGCGACGCCGTCACGGGCAAGCTGGCAAGCAAGGCGGCACTCGAGCGCGCGGGCGACGAGTGGCGCTCCATCACCGCTGAACTGGGCCTCGATCGCCAGCGCGCGGCCTATCGGCGGAGTTTAGGACTACGATGAGTTTGCCGCTTCGAGTCGCGTTGATTGGCACGGGCGCCATCGCGCGCAGCCAGCATTTGCCCGCCTGGGCCAAGCAGCCCGAGTTCAAAGTGGTGGCCCTGGCCGATTCCTCGCCGGTGTCGTTGGCCGCCGTGCCCGCCGAATTCCAGATCGACCGGCGTGTCACCGATTATCGCGAGTTGCTCGACGATCGCGAGATTGACGTGGTCGATATTTGCGTTCCCAGCGCTCTTCATGCCGAAGTGGCGACGGCGGCCATACTGGCGGGCAAGCACGTGCTCTGCGAAAAGCCGATGGCCACCTGCCGCGCGGACGCCGCGCGCCTGCTGGAGGCCTGGCGCGCCAGCGGCAAGAAGCTGATGATCGGCCAGCACATGCGGTTTGAGCCGAGCGTCACACAATTGCGCGCGTATTTGCAGCGCAATCCGCCGGGCGACATTTATTACACGCGCGGCCAATGGCTGCGCCGCCGCCGTTTGCCCGCCCGGCCCGGCTTTACTGACCGTCGTTTGAGCGGCGGCGGAGCGCTTTACGATCTTGGCGTTCACATGTTGGACCTGGCCTGGTGGCTGTCCGGCTGCCCGCGTCCGGCCAGTATTTCCGGGCAGACTTTCAACCGCCTGGCGCGGCGGCGCGACATCGGCAGCGAGTGGGGCACATGGGAGCCAAGCACGATTGACGTGGAAGATTTCGCCGTGGGACTGGTGCGGTTTATCGATGGCAGCGTGGTGTCGTTGGAAGTGAGCTGGCTTGGTTTTCAGCCCGAGGATGAGTTTTGGCGACTGCAACTTTACGGAACGTACGCCGGTGTTTCCTGGCCTGAATGCCGGATTATTGGCGAAGACCAGCTTATTCCCTGGAACATGCAGCTTGCGGAGGCGAACGGCGAAAAGGCCCATCATCAGGTGATTCGCGAGTTTGGCCGGGCCATCTTGGCCGACACGCCCGTACCGGTTCCACCCGAACAATCAGCCAACATCATCGCCATGCTCGACGCGCTCTATCGCTCCGCCGAGACGGGCAGAGAGGTTGAGATCGAACCGTTCGACGTGCTGTAGCTTCATCGCAGAGTCTGCCCCCAAAAAAACTCCGCCGGCCACATGGCGACGAAGCCGGCCGACTCGCGGCGGATCGGCCGATACCCAATGGCATACAGCGATTCCTCACGGCGGAAGTGAAAGCTTGACTCGCGGCGCATCAAGGGGCGCACGACGTCTTCAGAAGTCCTTTTGCGCCCGAGCAAAATACTCGTCGGAAGAGACCAGCATGGCCAGGAACAAGTTGTGCGGTATGCCTCCCTGCAACAATTTGGCGTCGGCCGCGCGGGTCGCACTGTCCGCGTCGTGGCCGAAATAGGCCTGATACCAGCCTGAAGTGATGTAGCCGCTGGCCGGGTTCGACGCGCCCGGCAGACTGATCAGGTCTTGCAGGAACTCGTTGCTGCCGAAGAGCGCGTCGGCAATCATCAAACGCACCGATGTTTGGCTGAAATCGAGCTTACTTAACAGCGCTTCGGTGGGGGCATCGATGGCGCGGTGCAATACGTCGTTAAACAGCGCGTTGAGATAACCCTGCGTCGTTCCCCCGCCGCGCACCTGATAATATTCCGACGTGCTGACGAGGCTTTCCGCCAGTTGTTCGCCTGTGCCTCCGCCCGCGAGAAAAGAGCTGAGCGCGGACAAAGTGGCCGAGTCCGGCGCCCGATGCAGGTATTCCGCAAACTCCCCAATCACGGTGTCGATCTGGTATTCCGGACTCCACTCAATATATTCAGCCACTTGCAGGCGCGTGGTTCCGCTCGCCATCAGGTTGGTCCAGAATTGCATGCCCGACGGCTCGGCCGGGCGATGCAGAAAGTCCTGATAGACTTGCTCGATGTATTTCTGATTCGGCGAGAGCGGCGCCGGCGCCTCGCCAAAATTGACCGCCAACGCCGTCAGGCCCGGCTGCACCGTCACCGCCTTCGTGGCCGGGGTGGTCAAGCTCACGCCCGGCGGCAACACCTCGCTGACCGAGTAGTTGCCCGGCGGCAGACTGGCGAAAAAATAAACGCCGTTGGCGTTGGTCGTGGTGGAAGGATTGTTCATGTCGGGCGCGCCGCTGCCGTCGACGTTTAAAAACACCGTGCGACCGCTCACGCCCACTTCGCCGGGGTCGAGCTGGCCATTGCTGTTGGCATCGGCGAAAACCGTGCCCACGATCGCCGGCCGCTCGCCAAAATTCACACCCGACGTGCTTTGCCCCGCGCTGACCACCACCGACGGCAGCGGCGTCGTCAAGCTGGTGTTGCCGGGCAGCACCTCGCGCACGTTGTAGGAGCCGGCCGACAGGCCCGAAAACGCGTAATTGCCGTTGGCGTCGGTCACGGTGGAAGGGTTGTTGGCGTCGGGCGCGCCGCTGCTGTCGTTGTTGAGAAACACGGTTCGGTTGGCCACGCCCGGCTCGCCCGCGTCGAGCGTGCCGTTGCCGTTCACGTCGGTGAAGACGGTGCCCGCGATGTTATCCACCGTGACGGAAGTGATGCGCACAAGCTGGTTTCCGTTTGCCAAGGGCAACTGGCTGAAGGTGCTGTTGTCGACATTGACCACCGGCAAACCGGCGATGGCATAAAGTGTCGACATGCCGCTGACGACCTGCCCGAAGACGGCATAGCCGCCGCCGCTGGAGGGCCCCAGCGTTTGCGTGTTGTCCGCCATGTTGACGAACCACTGACTGGTGGCGCTGTTCGCGTCGCTGCCGCGGGCCATGGCCACCGTGCCCAGTGTGTTGGGCAGGCCATATTCCAAGGGAATCGGCGCGTTGGTGGTGACAGGCGTGAATTGCGATGTTTGGCCGCTGAACAGGTTCGTCGGCGACAAAAAGCCGCCGGTTTGCTCGACAAATCCGGGCACGGAGCGATGAAAGATCGTGTCGTTAAACACTCCGTCTTGAACGTAGGTGAGAAAATTCGCCACCGTTTGCGGCGCGGCCGCGGGAAACAATTCGATCTGAAAATTGCCAAAGTTCGTATTGACCGTCACCATCGGGTCGCCGCTGAGCAAGCTGCGCGATTCGAGCGTTTCCAGCCTCAGGCGGCGACGGATCGAAGGTTGGTGGGACGGGCGCGCGGACGGGGAGGGCCAAGACATGATGTTGAGTTCTCCAAGAGAAGTGAACCCGGTGGGAGCGGCATTAGAGCAGGATGCCGGCTACGCGCAAAGAGCAGTTTTGACCGCACCGCTCGTTTTCCCCGTTTGCAGCGGCTTGGCATGCTTGCTAGAATGCGAGTTTTCGACGCTTCGGCAGTTTTGGCCGGATCGGCAGTTTGCCCCGTTTACCCTGTATGTTTGAGTCGCTTCAAGACGGCCTTAGTTCGGCGTTTCGCTCGCTCACCGGCAAAGCCCGGTTGACGGAGGCGAACATGCGCGACGGCCTGCAGCTTGTGCGGCAGGCCCTGCTGGAAGCCGACGTCAGTGTCGACGTGGTGCGGGATTTCATGGCCCGCGTCGGCGAGCAAGCGGTGGGCGAGCAGGTGCTTCGTTCGCTGCGGCCCGAACAGCAAGTCGTGGGCATTGTTCATCAGGAACTGATCAACCTGATGGGCCCGGTCGATCACTCGCTGCACCTGCGCGGCGATGTCAGCGTGCTTATGCTGTGCGGCCTGCAAGGATCGGGAAAGACCACCACCTGCGGCAAATTGGGCCGTTTGATCAACCAACGGGGCCGCAAGCCGCTCCTGGTCGCGGCCGACTTGCAACGCCCCGCGGCCGTGCAACAGTTGCAGGTGATCGGCGAGCAACTGGGTTTGCCCGTCTACGCCGAGGAAGGCGCCGCCGATCCCGTCGCCGTCTGCCAGAACGCCGTCAAGCACGCCAAACAGCTTGGCGCCCAGGTGGTCATTCTCGATACGGCCGGCCGGTTGCACATCGACGACGAGCTGATGGACCAGCTCAAGCGGATCGACAAGCGGGTCTCGCCGGACCAGGTTTACCTGGTAGTCGACGGCATGACGGGCCAAGACGCCGTCA
>DASVGM010000792.1:0-4881 GCA_036379555.1 Pirellulales bacterium
CGCGCCCTTTTCATCATCGGATCTGACGACGTCCGCCAGACAAAATCATCCAGCAACCCTTCCAACAGGCGGTGAAGCTCGCGGTACAACCGCTCCATGCCATCATCCGGCGACTTGCCCTCCGGCGCCGCCGGCGCCGGCGATTCGAGTGCCGGCGGTCGCGCCGCGGGCAACCGGGGCAAATCGTCGTTCGCGTCAAAAATCACGCCGGCGGGGTTTGCTCCGCGCGCCCCCGCACGTCGGCCGCCAACGCGCGCCGGCGCCGGCTCGCCATAGAGCAGTGTTTGCAACAGCCGCATCGCCTTGCGCTGCGACGTGAGCGAGTTGGGCGGCGCGGCTGACTCCAGCAGCGGCCAGTACCTGGCCAGCAGCATGTAGCGCTGCACGGTGCGCTCCGAACCGTCAAACCGGGTCACGATCTCACGCCACTCGGCGTCATCGCATAGATCGCGCAATTTGCGCAAGGCGTGACCGGCCCGAACGATGTTTCGCATGGCCGCCGCCGCGCATTTGCGGGCGCGTTGATGCGAACTGACCGCCTCGGCGGCCAACTCACGCAGTTCGGGTCGTAGTAAAGAACTCTCTTGGTGAACTGTCAATTCTCGCATGGATTTTTCTCCAAGGTCTGTGGGGAAATCTCACCTCTCGCCGTGGCGCGCGGCGCCATTGCCGCGGCGCGCGGAGGCTGGAAAGAAAAGAAACTGAACGGCAAAGAATGCTTCAGAGCGTCACTCGACGGCGTGACGCGGCCGGCAGGCGCCTGCCTGACTGGGTCGTGACAAGATCAAGCCTCGGACAAGCCAAAGCCTCTTTATTCTTGTCAGTATACATTAGTAGCCTTTGTAGTCAATAGTCCACTATGCAAAAAAATATATCGCCCGCGACGAATCGCCGGACGACGTGCGAAGGCCGCCAGCGCGATCGTGGGGCGGCGCGCCGAACCGTCGTTCGCGCCGGACGGCCCGGCGGCCTCAATATCTCTCGCGTCAGCCGCGCAGCGGCGAAAGAGTTTAGCCGTGGGCTTGCGCCCACGGCTAAACTCTGCCGTCCCTACGGGACTAAAAACGGCATCGGACTTGTGTAGAACAACGAGGGTTTGTCCCCGTCGAGCGCTGACTGACAGGCTAGATATATGGCGACGAACGCGTCCCCGTTAAACCGGGCTAAGGCAAACCCTTGAGGCGGCGGAGGCCCCACTCGCCAACCAGACACGTCACGGCGAACAGAAAGACCGGCCATTGCTGCCACAGCGGCCAGCTCCAGGCTTCCGTCACCGGTATTTTCCGATTGGGAAGACTCGCCACGAAGGCATCCAGACCAGCGGGCGAGAGCGTCTCGCCGCCGGTCGAGCGCGCGATGTGATCGAGTAAGTCGCGGTTGGGCGCCAGCGCTCGCAGTTCGTCCGCCGCCGGCTCCAGCGTCCAGCCAAATGCGCGCTCGCCCACGTCGCCGGCGTCTTCCGCTTTGGCGACCGCCGTGGCGCGATAGGCGCCCGGTGTGCGTGAGGCGAAGCTCGTTTCATAGCTGCCCGCCGCGCGGGCGCTTGGTTCGGCGGTCAGTTCGATCTCACGGCCGTCAGGCGTGCGCACGCGGACGAGAACCGAGGCGTTGTCGAGCGGTTCAAAGAGCTTGTCGCGCACGCGCACGGTGATGTCGGTCGTCGGGTCGGCGCCGTTCGAGCGGCGTTGGGTCTCCACTTCAACTCGCCGCGGCACGTCGGCCACGAGCCAGCGAACCGTCTGCCGCCAGGCTTTTTCCAAGTCGCTCGGCGCGCCTTCCTGGCGACGCAGATGCCAACGCCATAAGTCGCCCACCAACAGCGCCGCGGCGCGGCCGCGCCCAAACTGCTGCACGACCAGGGCCGGCAAATTTTCCGGGCCGTCGCCTTGCACGCCGGCCAGCACCGCGGCGCCGGGCTTGATGGCCCCCGCGTAACTGAGCGTTTTGAAGGCCGGCAACTCGGCCAACCGTCGCCGCTCTTCTTCCTCGGTGCCGCGCAGACGCACCCACGGCTGCAGCCAACCCTCGCGCGTCAGCAGCAGCCGATAACCCTCCGCCGCCGGCCGCGGCTCGCCGCGATCGACGTAAACCGGCAGCAGTTCGGCGACCGGCGTGCGCTGATAGCCGCCGTTGGCGAAACTGTTTCGCCCGCCCAACATCAAAAAGCCGCCGCCGCGCTGGCTGACAAACTGCTGCACCAGCGACAACTGATCGTGCGTGAAAAAACCGCTCTCCACGTCGTCGAAAATCAAGGCGTGATAGCCGAACAATTCTTCGGCCGATTTGGGAAAGCCGCCTTTAAGCTCGCTCTCATCTCGCGGGCCGGAAGGCGGAAAGAGACGAATCAGCACCGGCTCGTCGTATTGCTCGGCCTGTTCGTCGTCTTGATTGTCAAAGCCGCGAAAGAGCGGATTGGTGCGTTCGCCCGGCCGGCCGCGAAAGGTGAACTTCGGCTCCTTCTTGGCGATACGCACCAGGCCGACCAACTGCAACTCGTCGTCTTCGTCGATGCCGCGGTGCAGGAATTTGAATTCCCAGTTTGGCCGCCCGCAAACGTATAGCACGCGGTACGGCCCGCCGCCGCGATCGACCAGCGCCAGCCGGCGGTTGTTGAGCAGTGTCGCCTCCGTCGATTTTTCCGGCTCGTCGGCGAGTTGCTCCTCGCCGGCAATCGCCGCGGTCACCGTATAAAAACCGATACCCGCTTTTTCGGGACGCAACTCAAAGCGTTCGACCAGCGGCTTGCCTTCGGCGGTGTTCCGCGCCGTGCGGTGTTCGACGACTTTGCCGGCTTCGTCTAGCACTTGCAGGCTGATCGCTTTGCCGGCCAGGCCGCGGCGCTCGATCTCGGCGGTGATGGTCACCGGAGCGGCCTCGAAATTGGTTTGGCTGACGGAGACTTTCGCCACGCTGACGTCGGCCAGATCGGCAGCGGCGCCGAACGCGACGGGATAAACCGCCGGAAAATCACGCCAACGAACGTCTGGATCGAGGTCCGTGGCGTTGCCATCGGTGAGCAACAGCACTCCGGCGACGGGCCGCCCTTGATAGCGCTCGGCGAGCGACTTGAGCGCACCAACCACGGCGGAAGCGTCGCCATCGAACGACAATTGTTTGACATCGCCCAGCGGCGTCAGCCGCGAATCAAAGGCATAGCGGCGCACGTCGAAATCCTGCTCAAGCCGAGTCAGCCAGGCCGATTTGTCGGCCAGCAATCGTTGCAACTGCTCGCCACGGGTGGCGCGCCGGCCTGGGTCATGAATCTGCAAGCTGCGGCTATTGTCGGCCAGAATCAGAAACAGGTTGCTCTTGGGCCGCGGTCGCGTGCCGCTGAAGAGCGGTTCGATCAGGCAGACCGCCAGCGCCATCAATGCGGACGCTTTGAGCAGTCCCGCGGCCACCTTCACACCGGCCGGGCCGGACGAGCGCAGGTACGACCAGAGGATCGCCGCCACGCCCAGCGCGGCGAGCCCCACGGCCCACGGCAGCCAAGCGCGCGCGCCCAGCACCACCTCGGCGACAATCATCGACCGCTCCGCGACCGCTCAGCGTAACGGCGGATCTTTTCTGAAGGTTTGCAAGGTTCCATGTCTGATATTCTAAAAGCGATGCGCGGGCGGGAATAGTCGCTCAGCGGTTCGCTCTGGCACGACGGTGTAAGAGTCTGTCAGAAAACTCGCCGTGGGGTGGGCCGCCGGCCTCGTCGTTCTACACAAGTCCGAAACCGTTTCCAGTCCCGTAGGGACGGCAGAAATTAGCCGTGGGCGCAAGCCCACGGAAAACGAACGCGAACGATTCGTCCAGCCGCGCAGCGGCGAAAGAGCGCGTAGTGCGCCACCTCTTTCGCCGCTGCGCGGCTTGACTAATCCGCCTCAAGGATTCCGTGGGCTTACGCCCACGGCTAAACTCTTTCGCCGCTGCGCGGCTGGCGTGAGAGATGCGTAGAACAGCGAGGCCGCCGGCCCGTCTGGAAGCGAAAGGCGGCTCGGCGAGCCGCCCCACGATACGCTGCCACGACCCGACTTCTCACGAAGTCGGCCACGGCCCGACTTCTCACGAAGTCGGCTACGGCCCGACTTCTCACGAAGCCGGCTACGAACCGATGAATAATCCGGGCTAAAGCCAGCCGGGCCGACCGTGCTGCCAACGAAAGTTTGACAGCCGCGCGCGGCCCGCGATATATTGCAAGCCAATCGGCGGCGTTGAAGCGCGCCGCCGGTCAGCCCCGCCTGAATGCTTTGCGATACCACGATCGCCTAAAACGATCGTGGAAAACCACACCCATTCGTTCAGCCTTGGAGATCCTGCGATGTTGGTCATTCCCGGCAGACCCGGCAAAGATACCTGCGATGGCGTCACCCGACGCGAGATTCTCCGTGTCGGCGGTTCCGCCGCCCTGGGCCTTTCCCTGGCCGAGTTGCTGCGGTTTCAGGCGCAGGCCAAGGAAACAGCCGGCGGCGGGCCAGGTTGGAACAAAGCCAAAAGCGTCATCTTTGTTTTTCTGCAGGGCGGTCCTAGCCATCTCGATCTTTGGGATCCCAAACGCGACGTGCCCGACAATGTGAAGAGCGTGTTCAACCCCATCGGCACCAAGGCGCCGGGACTGGAAGTCACGGAGTTGCTGCCCAAGCTGGCCTCGGTCGCCGACCGCCTGACGCTCATCCGCTCGGTCAGCTATACGCCGGTCGGCTTGTTCAACCATACGGCGGCGTATTATCAGTTGCTCACCGGCTACACCGCCGACCGAGTCAGCCCTTCTGGGCAGCTTGAGCCGCCAAGCCCCAAAGATTTTCCGAATTTGGGCAGCAATATCATTCGCTTGAAGCCGCCCACGGTGCCCATGCTGCCGTTCGTGATGATGCCGCGGCCGACGCAAGAGAG
>DASVGM010000793.1:0-5668 GCA_036379555.1 Pirellulales bacterium
GGCGGCGCTGGCGTTACTTTGATTCGCGGCGATGAGCGAGTCGTCGAACGCAAGGTAAAGCTCCCTTTGCGCTGGATCAAAGGTTTTTCTGAAGTTCAGGCGTATCAACCTCGCATGACGCCCTACTTTGAGCTATCGGCCGCGGAGGCTGGCGACCTGTTTCGCGACCTTCCGCCGAACAGCTCCCGCCGGCCGATTCACATCGCGCGCGTCGGGCGGTCGATTCGGCTCGCTTCGCGGCCGGTTCGAGGTTCGGTCCAGTTGCATGGCGT
This sequence comes from Pirellulales bacterium, assembly GCA_036379555.1. GTDB lineage: Bacteria > Planctomycetota > Planctomycetia > Pirellulales > JAICIG01 > DASSFG01. Next base: position 273 of record DASVGM010000793.1, read on the forward strand.
CGAACGCGTCCGCGTTCTGGAACCGTTGCTTCCGTCGGCGCGTCAACTTCTCATCTGGTATGACGAAGACTCACAAACCAGTGGCTGGGATCTGCGTTTTGACATCGGACGTTTGTTCGCGCTGGTCAGCCCCGAACTGAATCGTGGCTTTTCGGGTGAGGGGCAGATGCTCGCGCGACTGGCGACGGGAAACTGGCAGGACGCGTTGCTGTTCGTGACGGAATCTCTGAATTGGCAGTCACAGATTGACGCTGCGAGTCTTGCGGCCCAGTCTGGCTGTGGAGAAGGGCCGATCGAAGCGGCGCTGGCGATTCTCGGTTCCCGCGGCCTCGTGGGGTATGACTTGACGACCGGGCGGTACTTTCATCGTGTGCTTCCCTTCGACGTCGACCGTGTCGAATCTCAGCAGCCGCGACTCAAGGCCGCGCGGCAACTCGTCGCCGCCGGAGCATGCCGGATCGTCAAGCGAGAGGCGGACGAAACGCATTTGCAAATTCCTGGCAGCGAGGTTCAACATTTTGTCCGGCTACGAGCGGACGAGGACCACTGCACTTGTCGCTGGTTCGGCCGGTATCGCGGGCAGCGCGGCCCTTGCAAACATATTCTGGCGGCCCGGTTGCTGGTTGATGGCGAGGACAATCCCCTGATTAAGGCGCTCTCCAATGACGAGTCCAACGGATGACGGTTGCGAACAATTGAAAAGCCGCGGCGGGTTTGTGAGTGCCGTTCAAAGTTCGACACCGATGGCCCTCGCCGAATGGGCGGCGGGTCTGACGGAGGCCGATCGAAAGAAGCTCTCCAAGGCCGCCCAAGAGTTGCTGCAACAGGCCAGACCGGGCGAGCGCGACAACCGCGACTGGCCGACTCACGAAGGACACATGGCGAGGCTTGCCTTGTTGGCGGTTGGCCCGCGCTCGCAAGCCTGCCGGACGATGAACCTCGATCAACGGCCAAACATGTCCAGTATGTCCGCGCTGCGCACTGTCCTGGGGCCAAACCCGTATGAAGAGGCGGCCATCACGATTCTGGCCGACCGAAAGCCCGCTTGGGCCGACGAGTGGTTGAACGTGCAGATCGCGGGGCAAAACCGCTCGCTGAGTTGGCAAACCGTCCGTCGGCTGATTCGCGAGGGGGTTTGCCGCGCGCCTGATTCGCCCGACTATCTGCGGCTTGTCTCGCGTTTCGGACCTGCCACCGATTTTGACCAGGATCCTGATTTGCTGGAAGACGCTTGGAAGCTGCTTCAGACCCCGACCCACACGTTCGGCCTCGTGCCGTATGTCAAGGAAGATGAAGTCGCAACATGGACAGAGTCGCCTGGGCGGACCTGGCCTCAAATCTTCTACTATTACGCGCACCACGGACGGATTGAACGCGGGCGCTTGTTGGATGAGCTGTTGGCTGCGCTGTGGAGGGAATTCCCGCCTACCGAGCGTAATGGGGTGATGCACTTCCACGACCTGCTTGGTCCGACCGAGGAGGAGCTGCTTGAGCGGCAATCCGCGTATGTCGGCCTGCTGAGGAATCCGGCGGCGCCCGTCGTGCGGTTTGCGTTGGCGACCATCAAGTCACTGGCCACCGCGAAACGATTCGATGCGGAAGCCGCATTGAAAGCGTTGCCGGCCGTGTTTGAAATTGCCTCCAAGTCGCAGCCGAAAGCGGCTTTGTCGCTTGTGAAAACCTTGGCGCGCCAGCGCTCTGATCTCCAGCCCCACGCCATCGACGCCGCTCTGCGGGCCTTGTCGCATCCGGAGAGCGACGTCCAACTGGCCGCCATCAAATACCTGCAAGAATGGCGCCATGAAGAACTGCCGCAGGAAAAACTGGCCGAGCTCCGCGACTCCGTCTCTCTACTCGTGCGACCGCAACTAACGCAACTGCTCGCCGGTTGCCTTGGCGACTCAGACGGCGCCGCCGAGCGCGCCTCTGCAGAAATCGGCGCGCCGCCGGCTCCGCTTGACCTGCGACAACGGATCGACTTGATCTCGCCCGGTTTGAAAGCCGCGTGGAGGCTTGAAGAATCGTGGTGCGCGTGGCAAGCGGGAGAAATCCCGCCGCCGGCCGAGATCGATGCTTCTCCGAACGTCCTGGGCGGACTGGGCGAGGTCGCGCCAATTACCGACGTTGAGGAGTTGATCGACACTGTGAGTCAGGTTCTCGAACGGATCGACTCGCCGATGGAAATTGAAAGGATTTTGGACGGCCTCAGCCGGCTGGGGCGAGAGCGCCCAGCCGACTTCATGATCCGCACGAACGCCTTGGGCCGCCGCATTCGTGAAATTGATACGCCGACGCGGTCGAATTCGCTGCTTGCCGCTCGTTTTATGTTGCCTACCATGTTCGGTCTGTTGGGCGACTGGCTCGGTATTGACGGAGTTGTGCAGCCCGGGAGCTTCTTTCAATATCCGACGAACGAAGCGGCCGCGCTCTTCCAAGTGCTGACTTCACGAGCAGCGCTCTTGCGAGCGAAATTGAATCAAAAAGCCGACTCTGCCCCGTTGCTTTCCTTTCCGACGCACGATCATGGCTGGATCGATCCACGAGTGTTCGTCGAGCGTTTGAGGCGGTTCGATTCGAGCGGGCTTGAGGCGCATCGCCTTGATTTTCGTTTTGGGCTGCTCCGGCTGGCTCCGGATGATCGCGAAGCGGCGCTGCGCGAAGCCGCGAGTTTGCCGGAACCGATCAATCGCATCGTGCGATACGCCCTGGGTGGCGAAGTCAGCATTACGCGTGATGATCGCCCTTGGAAAGGTGAGTGGCTGGCCGCCGGGCGCGTGCGATCCCCGCGTGGTCAACTCGACGAGCTCGCGCCGCTCGATCTGCCGCCGGCCGCCAACGCGGTCGTTCCCGCGCAATTCCGTGTTCATCCGGAACGCCTCCCGGCGGACATCGAAGAACGGAAGTATCTGTTCTATGCGGAGACTGAACCATTCGTCGATGTGGAACCGGCCGGGCCGGCGGACCTCCATGCCGCGGAGTACCCGGTATTAGTCGTCACCCAACGCTTGGCGGGATGTCGCGATTATTACTTGCTCGCCTGGGTGGAGGCGTGGCTGGCATCTCTTTGGCCATCAAGCACGGAACCATTCCTTCTCGACGCGGTTCAAAAACTACTGGTGCAGATCGATCGACCAGCTTCGTCGGTGGACGCATTTGCCTCGGCTTCGTCATTGTCGCCGCTGCTCACCGCGGAAAGGGATTGGCCGCGAACCGCCATCTACGCTTTGTGGCTGGCAATGTTCAGCCGCGACACCGATGCGCGCGCGGTCGCGATTGACGCGCTGGTGGAGGGCCTTTTCGATGGTCGAGCGCATCCGGAACCGTTGGCCGAGATACTCGTCGAAATCGCCGGCTACAACTGGGCCAAGCTCAACCGCCTGGCAGACGGTCTGCGCCAAGTCGCTCGCATTTCAGCTTGGGGCGCACTGGTGGTCTCGCGAATTCTGGATCGACTGATCGCGAGCTGGCCATCGCCGCCTCGCGATGCTCATTACGTCCTGGAACTGCAGCTTGAGCTTTTGCTGCGCATCGGCGGCCGGCTTGGCGAATTGGCCTGGAAATCGCTCAAAGTATCAACGGGCGGCGGCAAGACCGCGAAACTCGCCGGCCAGTTGCTGGGCCTTGACGGCGGCGACCATTCGCCGGCTTACCGTTCGGCGCTTCTCGAAGGAGTTCAGTCGCGGATCACCCATGTGGAGAACATTCAAAAAAGGACGTTTTCATCGGCAACGATCAGACCATGCTGATAAGCCCCTATACCGCACGCGGGCGGAATTGAGGCCGTCGCCTCTGCGTGGAGCGACCTTCCTTGGTCGCTTCCTTTGACGACCGAGGCAGGTCGCCCGACGGCGAGCGTTCCCTCGTTTTGGCACGCGTGCGGTATAAACAACCTTGCCTGATTGTGAGAAAAGGAGGATGGGCTTCCTAGCCCGTCCAGTTATTTAGTGACGGGCTAGGAAGCCCATCCTCCACGACGCCGCACCGAGGAATCAGGCACGGTTATTTAGCCCTTCTCTCCGTAGCGACTAGTTCATCGACCGCCGATTGAAACGTGCCGGTTCGCATGGCGAAATCGAGCACGGTGAAGCGGCGCCGAATGTAGTAGGCCAACTCATAACTCTGCCGCAACCGCTCGCCGCTGATGCCGATCTGCTCCGATGTGGTCGGACAGCCCGCCGCGGCCAGCAGAGATCGCGCCTGCCGAAACGGTTGCAACTGGCGTTGAAGCCGCTCGCGCAAAGCGGGCCACTCGTCGCGCAGGCGGCAGAGTTGCCGGCGCAAGACATCCTTCGGCGGATGCTTGGCGCGGGTTTCTTCCAACGCTTTTTTCGCCAAGGCGCCGGCGAACAAGGCCGCGATGCGCGACTCGACCCGCTCCCACCGCGGCCAGGCACGCACCGCCTCATCCACATCGAGCCGCGTGAAATCGCGCCGCGACAAAACTTCGTACAAATCGAGCGAGGCCAAAGTTCCCATCGCCACCTTGAAGCCGTGCGAGGGGGCCACGCCATTGTGCAGGTGATGCTGCATGTCCCAGAGATGACTGAATTGATGCTCGGCCCCGGAGGCGGGACGGCTGGACTGCGCCGCCTGCATGGCGAAGCCGCTCATCAACAAACCCTCGATCAGTCGCCGTACCGTATCGGGTTCGCCGTTGGCGATACCCCTCGGCGATTCAATCCACACGGGCAAACGCTCTTGCACGGTGGCCCAGACGTCGGGCGCGATGGGTTCCTCGCCCGCCGCGTCGGCCAGAATCCAGTCGGCGCCGGCAACCCCTTTGGCCAGCAGGTCGGCGTAGCCCGAAGCGTTCATTTCGCGCGGGGCGCGGGCGATCACGTCCAGGTCGGCCGCCACGGCGCGCGGCGCGGGGCATTCAAAGGTTTGCTTGGAACCCGCCGCGGTGATGGACGCGCCAAAGGCCGTGTAGCCATCCATCGAAGCGGCGGTGGCCACGACCATATAGGGCCGTGCCAGGCGGTGGGCGGCCAGCTTGGTCAAATCGTTGATCGTTCCCGAGCCGACCGCCACGGGAATGGCGGGCGTTTGGCTCAGCGCGGCTTGAAGCTGTTCCACAAAGTCGTATTCGGCCCACACCTCGCGGCCGAACAGAAACGGCGCTTCGCAAGCGATTCCGGCGGCCCGCAGACTGTCGAGAACCGCGGCGCCTGCGGCGGCAAACGTGTTATCGTCGGCGATGACGACGGCGGCGGGGGCGTCGAACGCCAGCGAAAAAAGCGAACCCGCCCCGCGGCAAGCGCCACGGGCGACGGAAAGAAACTTCGTATCGCGCGCCGCGCGCAAGGCGCGGTCGAGCAGAATGGTATCCTCAGGAATTTTCACAACGGCGGCACCCGAATTGGAGAACGCCGGTATTCTAATCGGGGCCACCTTGC
>DASVGM010000794.1:0-3086 GCA_036379555.1 Pirellulales bacterium
CACGAAGACACAAGCGTCGTTCGAGCGAATGCAGAAGCAGTACCACGCCGACCGCGAGCTGCTCGCCGAACTGCAAGCGTTTGCCGATGCCAAACCGCCATCCACCGCGAAACGCAAGCGCGCACGTCGCGCGGCGGAGAAATGAGCCTATTACACGTCGTAGCTTTGATCGCCGCGGAAATCTGTATCGGCCGGCTCGCGTTCAAAAGGCAACGGCGCCGCGCCCGTCGCGCGAGGGAAGTCCAGCCCCGTGAAAACTTGCCAATCCCCCCGCTCGCTCGAATTCAATCCGCACTGCGGGCGTCATCCTAGACCAGTGCCTCGCGGGGCGGCGCTAGCCGCCGACCGCCGGGTTTGTCTATGGGCCCCGAAGTACGGCGATTCATCGCCGCTTCGCTCGTGTTTCATGAGCGACTCGGTGGTACGAGCCCTCAAACAAATGGCCGCCTTTAGGCTGATTCGCCCATACAGCGGTATCGCCGCCGGCACCCGGCTTCGTCGCCGTGGCCGATTGTGTCAACGAGACATTGGGAAACTTTTCGCGCCACCATGCGGCCGCCTCGGATTCGGTCCAGTCGCCGGAACTTGAACAACTTCCCAGCGCATTTGCCAGTTCGCGCGCGGTGGCCGGGCGATCGTCGCGCCGTTTTGCCAAGCAGCACAGGACGAGCGCTTCCAGGTCGGGCGAAATGAATTTGCCCAATCGCTCGGAAGGCGGTTGGGGCGGCGTATTCACCTGGTGCATCAAAAGATCGACGACGCTTTTTGCCTCGAACACCGGCGTGCCCGTCAGCAGGAAATAGGCCACTGCCCCAACCGCATAGAGGTCGGCGCGCGGGTCGAGGTCGTCGTGGTGCTGGATCGCCTCGGGCGAAAGATAAAGCGGCGTGCCCGTAACCGAGCCGGCCAGCGTCAAGTGTCCATCCGCCTCGGCGCCAATGGATTTGACCAGACCGAAATCCAAGAGCTTGACAAAGTCGGGCACCCCGCCGCGCTGGGTCACGACGATGTTGGCAGGCTTCACGTCGCGGTGGATGAGCCCGCGCCGGTGCGCTTCTTCCAGCGAACCGCAGACCTGACGCAGCAGATAAATCACGCGGCCCTCGGACTGCGGGCCATCGGTCTGCACCAGATGCTCCAGGTCGATCCCCTCGAGATACTCCATCGCATAATAAAAAATGCCTTCCGGCGTGTGACCATAGTCGTAGATGGCCACCGTATTCGGATGATTCAATTGGCTCGTCATCTGCACCTCGCGCTCGAACCGCAGAATGGTTTCGGGCGTGGTTTTCTCAATGTCGAGCAGCTTGATGGCGGTTGGACGACGCAAGAAGGCGTGGCGCGCGCGATAAACGGCCCCCATTCCGCCGGCGCCGATCTTTTCTTCCAACTGATATTGCCCGAGCGTTTTCGTGGCGAGGGCCGCTTTGAGCATGGCGCGCTGCATCGATGCGACGACGAGGGTGAAGATGAAGATCGCCAGAGAACAAACCGCCAACAACGCGAACAAACCCCAGAACGTCCACCGGAGGATTTGCAGGGGCCGATACGCATCAGCCACGTCCACTTCCGTCGCCACGCCAAAGCCGTATTGGGGCAACCAGGTCCACGCGCCGATCGTAGGCACTCCGCGGTAATCGCGGTAGCCGTCGACGTTGACGCCTGTATGGCCCAGCACGGCGTCGGCGGCCATGTGTGTCAGCGGCTGCTCCGACCGACGAAGCTCAGGCCGCTCGCCGCGTGCCATGTCGACCATCGGATCATGAAGCCGCAGGTTCAGAATCGACCGGCTGTCGTCACCGTCTGGCAGCAGCCCCATCCGCTTCAAATCGTCGTCGAAGCGGCTTTGCGATAGCATCAAACCATCGGCGGCGAAGGCGTACGTCTCGCCCGAACCTCCAAAACGAGCCAGATTGAGTATACGGGTAAAACCGCGTTCGGGCCGAAGACGGAATGCCAACGCCCCGAAAACCTGGTTCTCGCGATCGCGCAAGGGCGCGGCGGCGAACATCGTGGGTACATTGGCGCGCAACTCGCCGCGTTCGTCGGCGAGCAGAACCAACGAGGGAAATGGCCGTGATACGATGGTTTCGCCGGCGATCGCCGCCTTGAGGAAGGGTTCGTAACGAGGCAATTGTTCGCGGCCGATCAACTCGGCCTGGCCCGCGCCAATGATACGACGCCGGCGATCGGTGACAATGAAGTCGACATAGTCGTGTGCTTTTAGCCAGGGTCCGATCGATTCTTTGAAAGCGGTCAATTCGGACGATTGGGCGAGTACCAGCGGCGAACTGTCCGGCCGTTCGGCAAGCATGGCCAACTGAAGGGCCAGCTCAGAACAGGTTTGCGACGAGGCGGCCGTTTGCGCATTTGAGCGTTGCGTTTCGAGCCACTGTTCCAGCGCGGCCACGTCGGCGGCGAGCAGGACCTCGAGCTGGTCGGCCATCGACGATTTCATCGCCTCGTCGACGCGTGAGCGCAAGACATAGCCAACCGCAGCGAGGATAGCCGCCATCAAAAGCGGCCAGATCCAAAGCTGCTTCCGCAAGAACAAATTGGTCACCGTCACGGACCGGCGAAGCACCGCGGAGGCGCTGCCCGAAGCGGAGTTCATGATTTCTCACCAAAAACCAAAGCCCCACCCGTAGACAGGACGCACGGGGGTGTACGTATGCTTGCTCATCCCTCCCGGATGATAGGGGCTGCCTGAATTGAAACTTGCGGCGGCGTGGTCGCGGGCTCGCTGCTGTGCGTCGTACCGCTGCCGCTGCTCCTCCTGCAGCGCGGCGATCCGGGCATGACGCGCTCGCTCCAGGGCTACCGTCTGAGTTCGCGCCGACGATCGCCGACGCTCCAACAGGTCGAGCTGCTCGCGAAGCTGCGCGGCGGTCAGCTTGAGTAAGTCGGGATATTTAAGGTCCATTTTCTTGCGATACTCCGGAGCCGCGGCGGCGAGATTGGTCGCCACCCATTCCAGGATGTCGCGTCCCTCTGGGCTAAACACCATTTTCAACTTCGCATCCAGGTCTTGTTGGAACGCGTCGCGATCGTCGTCCGGCATCTCGCTCACCTCTTCCGCAATTTGC
>DASVGM010000795.1:0-2849 GCA_036379555.1 Pirellulales bacterium
GAAACCTGGCGTATCCCGAAGTGAATTCCGGCCCCAGCCCGTACGGTGTTTGGGGCGCCATGGGCAGCAAGGACGGCGGCGAGGGTTCGCGCGTCACGCAGAATTAGCGCTCGCGGACAACAATCGGTTAGCATCTGCTTCCGCCCCGCCGGTTTTTGGCCGGTGGGGCGGGGCGACGTCTGTAGGGAAACGGGTGCCACTGGGCCCTGTGGCGTTCCACGAATTAAACGCGTTTGCACAACCGCCGAGAGGCTGGTTATAGTCCAACGGTATGGCAAAGCGCGGTGCGAAAACGGCGGACTACGACTCTCCCTGGAAAGTCGCGCTGCATCATTATCTCGAATGGTTTCTGGCCTTCTTCTTCCCGGACATTCACGCCGACATCGACTGGGCGCGCCCGCGCCCCTACGAAACCCTGGACAAGGAGTTTCAGCAGGTCACGCCTCGCGACCAGGTGGGCAAGCAAATTGCCGACATGCTCTTCAAGGTCTGGCTCAAGGACGGCGCGGAGTGCTGGTTGTTGATTCACGTCGAAATCCAGGCTTCTTACGAAAAAGACTTCGGGCGGCGGATGTTCGACTACAACACGTCGATCTACAAACGGTATAATCGAGATGTGGTCAGTCTGGCGGTGTTGTGCGACGAACGGGCAAGTTGGCGGCCGGCTTCTTTTGGCTACGGTCACTGGACTTGCCGGACGGAAATCCGCTTTCCCATTGTCAAGCTGCTGGATTTCGCCCACGATCTGGAATCGTTGGAAAACAACTCAAACCCGTTTGCCGTGGTGGTGCTTGCACATCTGCAAGCCCAGGCGACGCGCGACGATGCCATGCGGCGACGGGTGTGGAAATCTCGCCTGGTCAAGGGTTTATATGAGCGAAAGCTGACCAAGGACGACATTCGCGAATTGTTCCGTTTGCTGGACTGGCTCTTGGTTTTGCCAGACGACATAGAGGAGCAGTTTCGTGAGGAAATCTATCAATTCGAGAAGGAGAAAAGCATGCCATACCTGTCAAGCCTGGAGCGCAGGGGATTAGAAGAGGGACTTAAGCAAGGACGTGAAGTAGGCCGCGAAGAAGGACGTGAAGTAGGCCGAGAAGAAGGCCGCGAAGAAGGACGTGAAGAAGGCCGTGCGGAAGGGCTGCGCGAGGGGATCGCCTTGGATCTGGAAGCGAAGTTCGGCCCCTCAGGCCGCAAACTAATGACGCGCGTGCGCCGGATCACTGAGCTTGCCGAACTGCGCGCGTTAGCCAAAATGATTAAAACGGCCAAGACAACGGACGACGTGCGCCGGCGCCTGAAATAAGAGCCTCGCGGAAAACCGGGGTACGGCCGGCGCGCTTGCCGCCACCTGCCGGCAAGGTTATCATGCGCCAAGATGGATCAAGCGGCGTTGATGTTTGTGGGGCGGGCCGCCGGCCCGCCTGAAGCGCCAGACGGCCCGGCGGGCCGCCACACCGTTGAGTTCTGACCTTCAACCTTCCTGAGCACCACGATGCTGACAATTCTGGGCAAGCAAACGGGCGGATTCTGCGATGGTTTCAGCCGGCGAAGTTTCTTGAAGATCGGCGGCATGGCGCTGGGCGGATTGTCGCTGGCGCAGCTTCTGGCGGCCGAGGGCCGGGCCGGCAAAGGCCGCTCGCACAAGGCGATCATCAATATCTTTTTGCCCGGCGGGCCGTCGCACCTCGACATGTGGGACATCAAAACCGAGGCGCCGGCCGAGATTCGCGGCGAGTTCTCGCCCATCGCCAGCAACGTGCCCGGCATTGAAATCAGCGAGATGTTTCCGCGCATCGCCGGCATGATGGACAAATTCATGCCGATTCGCACGGTGGTGGGTGCTTTTGGCGGGCACGATGGTTATCAGTGCATGACCGGCCGCGTGCCCAACAATCCGCCGGGCGGCGGTTGGCCGGCGATGGGCGCTTGGGTATCCAAGCTGCAAGGGCCGGCCGCGGCCGGTGTGCCGCCGCACTTGTCGCTGATGTACAAGTGTGGTGAGCGCCGCTGGGGCGACCCGCGCGACGGCGGCTTTTTGGGGCCGGCGCACGCGCCGTTTCGCCTGGTCGGCGACGGCGGGCAAAAAATGGCCGCCGACATGGTGCTCGGCGGCATCACGCTCGATCGCCTCCGCGATCGCACGCGCTTGCTCGGCGCCTTCGATCAATTCCGCCGGCAGGCCGACGCCAGCGGCGTCATGGAGGGGCTTGATACCTACGGCGCGCAGGCGATGGACATTCTCACCTCCAACGGCCTGGCCGATGCGCTCGATCTATCCAAGGAAGATCCGCGCGTCGTCGAACGATACGGCAAGAACGACCCGACTTACCAGCGCGACGGCGCGCCGCGCATGGTCGAAAATTTCTGCGTCGCGCGGCGGCTGGTCGAAGCCGGCGCGCGCGTCGTTTCCATGAACTTCAGCCGCTGGGACTGGCACGGTCCCGACGGCATGAACTACGTGCAAGGCCGCGTCGATATGCCGCTGCTCGACCGGGCGCTTTCGGCCCTGGTGACCGATCTGCACGAGCGCGGACTCGACCGCGACGTGTCGGTGGTGTGCTGGGGAGAATTCGGCCGCACGCCGCGCATCAACAAAATGGCCAGCCGCGATCATTGGCCGCAAGTTTCCTGCGCCATCATGGCCGGCGGCGGCATGCGCACCGGCCAGGTCATCGGCCGCACCAACCGCTTGGGCGAATACGCGGCCGCGCGGCCGGTGACGTTCCAGGAGATTTTCGCCACGCTCTATCACAACATCGGCATCGACGTCAACACGGTGACCGCGCTCGACACGCACGGCCGGCCCCAATACCTGATCGACAACGGCACCCAACCGCTGGCCGAAG
>DASVGM010000796.1:0-3933 GCA_036379555.1 Pirellulales bacterium
CGCCGGGCCGTCTCTTGCTTCAGGCGGCCCGGCGGGCCGCCCCACAGAGCCGCTGAGCGACGCGCCGAAATAGCCGGCGGCGACGCTCGGATTCAAACGCGTCTCCGCGTCGAGCAAGAAGGCGCCTCGGGCCGCCACGCGCTGGCCGGGTTGCAGGCCGCTGACGATCGGATAAAAACCGTCGCAACGCGGGCCGATTGTCACTTCCACCGCGTCGAACATGCCTGGCATCCGCTCCACGAACGCAACACGGCGATCGCCCAGATCAACCACGGCGCTCGTTGGCGCCGCCAGCACTTCGCCCGCCGGCCGATATTGGACGATTCTCGGTACAAGCCGCCTGCCGCCACATTGCTCGCAAGTGCGGCCGCGCTCGCCTGAAACGATTTCGGGATGCATCGGGCACCACCATTCGACACGCTCCAGGTCGGTCAGCGGCAAGTCCATCAGCATGGCATGATCGTGCGGGCAGCGTTCGCGCTTTTCGCGCAAGACATCGGGATGCTCGGCGCACGCGAACAGCTTTCGCAATGCGCCTTCAACCAACGGCGGCGGATCGGCGGGCCGCGAACAAAATGGCTCCAGCTCCGCCATGGGGCGACGAAAACGCAGACGCACCTCCATGCCCGGCCAAAGCGCGTCGGTCGCGTCGGCCGCCGCCACCTCAATCTTCACACGATGGCTCTTGGGCGTGACTTCACGAAACACCCGCAGCACACGGCCCGCCAGCGGTTCGGCCAATTCGACATCAGGCAGAATCACAACCGAAACGCCGGGTTGAACGAGGCCGATCTCACGCTGATGGATTTCAGCTTGGACGATCTTGGTCACTTCATTGGCCGCGCTGGTCGCGCTTGAAGCCGCATGGCCTCTGCCGGCAGTTTTGCGATCGAATTCGGTAGCTTCGGCTTTGCCGGATGGAGGTGCGCTGACTACCCCGTTGGTTTCGATCTCGCGCGCCAACGGCTGGTAGTCGATGGCCGCCGTTTCGATGCCGGCGAGTTGAATCCGGTCGGGGGAGATTTGCATGCGCGCCAACACGCCGTCGGGAAGTTGCCCGCCGCTGCCTATCTGGCGGCGCACCAGCGGCATGTTGCATACCGAACATTTGGTCGGCCAGGTGGAAATGACGCCGGGGCACATCGGGCAAAAATATTCCGTTTCTTGATTGACGCCGCCTGTTACGAACTTGCTGGTTGTGGGTGTGGTGAGCGTCTCCCAATAATTCCGCAGGACGTGCCATTTGCCGACAATGAGAAACGCCGCCAGCAAAACCAGCAGGAAGCGCAGACGCACCTGCGCGACGCGCAGCGCCCAGAGCAGTTTTCGCGTTGCACTTTTGACGTTTCGCATGTTGGTTTTCTTAGACGTTGTTAGGGCCGCTCTGGCCTGCGCAAAATCGGTTGATACGCCCCACTTGCTTAATACTAGATTTATTCCAGATTTATTTCGCCACGATCGGGGCTCGCCCCCGTCGAGCGATGACTGACTGGCTAGATGTACGCGCCCCGTTTTCGCGTTGCATCCGCTGCCTTCGGCAGCGGATGCAACGCGAAAACGGAAGGCATCTCTGGCGGGGCGTTCGTTCTAGCGTGTCAGTCAGCGCTTCCACCGGGGCAAGCCCGGCGGTGGCGGTGCGGAACAAATCCGGCAGGGAATTTCAGCTCGTTATCGTATCGAGGCTTCACGGAACGCCACGGAGGGCGTTTCCTACAGACGTCTCCTTTTCGGCCGCGGGAGTGCGATTGGTTTGTCATAATCCATCCGAACGCGGAATCGCCGCGCCGGCCTGCTCGTCGGGTCGCGCGCATGCCTCCCAATGCACGACCGCGTCGTAATCTTCTTGCCGAAAGACCCACAGCGGATCGATGCCGACAAGATAGTAGATCGCCTTTTCTTCCAGGTTGGGGTTTTCGAGCTTGAGGCGCACCATGAAGGTGCGCGGCCCTTCGCCGGAAATCTCGCCCAGCACTTCATAATCAACCAACCGCTGCCCCGGTCGCCGCGTGGCGTCGGCCACCTGAATCGTGATCGGCGCTGAACGCGACGCCAGCGGCTCGGCCGCGTCGCCCGCCTTCCAGGCCGCCAACACTTGCTCCAGCGCGTCCGCGGCCAATTCCGCGGCGGGCACGTAACGCTCGTAGCCGTTCGATTGGCCGCAGCCGGCGGCGAGTGGGAGAACGACCAGGAAGACAATCTTGGCCGAACGCAGCCAGGCCGAGCCGGTGTGATGTCGCGACGTCATGGTTTGGCTCCGGCAATGGCTATGGATTGGTCAGATTGTAAGCTTCGTTGCCGGCGCGCGTGCCGATGGCGCGCCAGGTGAAAATGTCGACCGTGGTTTGCACAAAATGCACCGAGCCATCGACCATGCACACGTTGACGCCCGACGGATGGTTGCTGTTCGGCGAAACCTGCATGGGCATGTTGCTCATCGTGCCGGGAAAACCGGTGCCGCCGCACGAGTTTTGGTTGGGTACGGCAACGTGGTTGTACTGCGTGCAGCAATTCTCACCCATGCACCAACTCGCGCCCCATTTGCTCGTCAACGGCGTCGCGGTGAGAGGATTGATGCCGCTGCAAGTCGTCCAGGTGGCCACCAGCGTGGTCTGGGCGGGAATGATAAAAAAGTCGCTGCGCGGATTGGGCGAACCGCTGCCGCGAAGCTTTTCGCTAAACAAGGCCGTGTTGCTCAGGCCGTCCAGAATGGCGCTGAACGAAATGTGACTGAGGTACGCGAAGACGCCGGTTTGCGTTTCTGTCGGCGCGACGATGGCGTTCGGGTCGGTCTCGTCGAGCCGGTCGCAGAGCCAGCTTCCCTGGTTGGCCGCGTAATTGTTTTGCCCCGGCCAGGCCGAATTGACCGCGGTGCCGTCGGAAGGGCATATAAATCCAGGTACCGGCATGGCGCACGCCACGTTGTTCTGTCCGCCGGGATTGGAATAAGGGGGCATGAACGCGACGACGCCCCCCATGCCGGGCGTGGCCGGCGGATAGTTGAAATTAAGCAGGTTATACAGCGCTTGCTGCTCGATCATGGGCAGCAACATGGCGTGCTGCGACCAGCGCGCATAGCCCGCCGCCCCCGGAAAGCTCGGCCCTTTGCCGAACATTAACCGCTTATGAATGTCATGATAGCTATTGATGGCGATGCCAAGCTGTTTCAGGTTGTTTACACACTGGCCGCGCCGAGCACTCTCCCGCGCGGCCTGCACGGCCGGCAGCAACAGCGCCACAAGAATACCGATGATGGCGATGACCACGAGCAGTTCCACCAGGGTGAAACCGCGGCGATGGGGTGACATGAATCGCTCCTGATTAGGGATTAGGGATTAGGGATGAAGTTGCGACCGGAATCCTCACGAATTCCGCTACACAGACTACGGCTGCATTCCGCTCAGAGGCTATCCGAAACCTCGGATTTCGCCGTGGCGACGTATCGTGGGGCGGCTCGCCGAGCCGTCTTTTGCTACCAGACGGGCTGGCGGCCCGCCCCACGGCGAGTTTTCGGAAAGCCTCTCGGTGCGCATCAGCGCGTGCCGCTGTGATACGTTGCTTTACGCAAGGGGCGCGCAGGGCCGCGCGCCAACAAACACAATTGCGTTTACCGCCGGAGGACGATTAGAGAGAGGGAGGACGCAATAACGGCCGGGAATGGCCGTCGGGCAGAGAAAATCCTTCTTCAAAAAAAAGGCCGGACAATGAATATCTGGCGGAGCAGGCGATGGACTGCCCGAACGCCGCGTCAAACGACGGAGCATCGACCGTGGCCTTCGTAGGCCCAAGCGGCAAAGGAGCGTGCCGCTGGCAATGAGGTCCGCGGCATGTGGGCATGCCGGGCAAGGAACGATCGGCGTGGTGTGGCTGACCGTGGTGTGACAGGCCGTGGTGTGACAGACCGTGGTCGCCCACCATCACATAATCGCCGCAGCT
>DASVGM010000797.1:0-5544 GCA_036379555.1 Pirellulales bacterium
GCTCGGGCAGGCATTGCTCAAAAAGTAGCCGACCTCGTTCGAGGCTGTCTACGGCGAAATGGCCGAGGAAATTGTGTTTGAATATTGCTTCTTTCTAAAGCACCTGGAGCAAGGCTTTCGGGCCGACCTGTGTAGTTGGGATTGGCAACGCAAATTTCGCCTGCCCAAAGGCGGCACGGCGATTACCGCCAAAATCAAGGCCGACCACGGTTGGCAGCCTTCCGGGGCGATGGTCGAGAGCGGCGCCACCTACCAATGTTCCGCCAGCGGCACTTGGCAGATTTCCAAAGACACCAAAGGCACCTCCGCCGAGGGCGGCGAAGGTGGCGGCGGCCGCCTGATGGCGGCCATTATGACCAACGAAGGCGGCAAAAACTATCAGCTTGCCGACCCTTTCGAGCTGGGCGCCAAGACCAAGTTCACCGCCGGCACCGACGGCAAGCTTTACCTGCGCTGTCAGGACAAATGGGGCGAGTTGGCCGACAATAAAGGAACCGTCACCGTCAAGATCAAGCTGAGCAAAGGCGGGTGATCACCACCATTCGCGTCCGGAATATCCGGAGCCTTGGCTGGCCATCGCGGGCGAACTGCCCCACCCGCCCCAAAAGGCATTCCATTGCTCGCTGAACTGGCCAAATCCTCCGCTGTCCAGCAAGTAAAAAGGCGTTGTCACCGCCGCCCATGCCGAATCGGCGTAGGACGTGCGATTGAAGGCTTCGACCAGAAAGTAGGAGGTCGCCCCCATGGGCAGCCCGGTGATGGTCACGCTGCTGGTCGAACCGCTCACGGTTCCCAGCAAGAGTACTTGGTAGCCGTTCGACCAATAAATGTTGTAGCCGGTGGCGGCGGCCTCGTCCGACCAACTCACCACGGCCGAAGTCGACGAGGCGAGGTTGACGGTTACGTTTTGTGGGGCGGATACGCGCGTTGGCACGACCGGCGCCGGCAAAGCCACCGTTACCACGGATGAGTTGGCGGTGGACGGCGTGTCGTTATTGTTATACGCCTGCACGATGAACGAATCGGTCGAGCCGGCGGTGAGGCCGGTCACCTGAACGGAAGTCGTCGAGGCGCCGACCGCGCCTAAATACACATCCTGGCCTTGAACCACCTCAAAGACGTTGTAACCCTGAGCGCCGCCGACCAAGCCCCATGTCAACTGGGCCGAAGTAGTCGACAGCGCGCTGGCGGTCGCCACCGGCGCCGCCAAAACCGGGCTGGGCGGCGGAGTCGGTTGCGTTGGCGATGGCGTGGAGGTAATACCGGCCAACCCATCCACTACAAGATTGGCGACGGGTGTGCCCAAGCCGGTCACCAGGTCGTAGCCGGGGCCTGCGGAATTGCCATTGCCGCCGCTGGTAATGTCGTGGAAATCGTTCGCGGGCAGGTTGTAGAGATCGGCCTGGGCATTGGCCAAAGTGCCCGCCGAGCCACGGGCCTGGTCGGCAATGGCCACCAACGCCGACCATTGCGGCGCGCCCGCGCTGGTGCCACCCACGGTAAACCAGCCATCGCCCGAATACGAATCGTACACCGAAAAGCCCGTATTCGGGTCGGCATCATAGGCCACGTCGGGCGAGGTGCGGGCGCCGTAAGACTGCACCGACTGCTGATAGGCCGGTTCACCCTCGTATTGGCTCACGCCGCCTCCGCTGTCGCTCCAGGCGGTTTCGCTCACGTAGCTGCCATTGCTTGTCACATTGAGCGACGTGCCGCCCACCGCCAACACGTTTGGCGAAAGGGCCGGCCATACTCCCGGCGCGCCGGAGTCGCCGGCGGAGGCGACAAACGTAATGCCAATATGACCTGCCGGTGTCGTGAAATGGCTGTCGTAGGAGGTTTCCGAGGAAAACTCGCTCGATCCCCAGCTCATGGAAACGACGCTCACGTTGGGGAGATTTCGCGCCGTGTCGACCGCCTGCAGGAGAGCGCCCAGACTATCCGACGAGGCTTCCACGAGCACGATGTTGGCGTTGGGCGCCATGGCGTGCGCCCACTCGACGTCGAGCGAGGTTTCTTCCGACCAGCCCGTATTGCCGGGCGGCCTGGCGCCGCCGGCGTACTGCACGCTGAAACTCGGCGGTGCCGCCAACCCAAACCGGCCGTCAAACGTGGCCAGGTCTTGCTTGATCTTAGGATCGTCGTAGGCATCGACGATAGCGATGGTTTGCCCGCTGCCGTCGCCCACCACCGGGGCGGAAGATGAACCGGAGTTGAACTCGATTTGATTAAAGCCGTAAGCCTGACTGACTTGTTGCGGCGAAAGGCCCGTGGGACTATTGGAGGCGCCCGCGTTCAGGCGCATCATTTCGGGCTGCATGATAATGGATAAAGCCGAAGACGCCGACAACAGCGCTCGGGTTTCGAGCGATTCGAGACGCGGCGTCTTCCGCTGCCGATTTTGCCGGCGGGCGCGTTTTTCTCGACGCTCTGGAGCCGCTGATTTAGTCTTCCACCAACGCCGTACACCCAGAAAAGAACCTTCCATAGAAGATAAATGTGTGCTAGGCCATGAAAAGAAAGTGACCGCGCGCCGTGCGTGGCGCAATCACTTCATCACCCGGAGATGCTTAATATATAAAGGTCGATCGCAAAGCTGTCAAGTAATTCGGCGACGCGATCGTGTCTTAAAGCCACATCGGCTGCTTTGAGAGCCACCCCTTTTGCTTGATTATCGGCCATTCTCGGTCTGTGGTCCGCAACTCTCGTGTGAAAGTCGCCAAGGTGCGCCATTTCTGCGACCGCAATGACCATGTGGGGGGCTTATTCAAGCTTGTCTCGCTGGAATGGTCGATGCGGTAGGTACGCTGATTTGCCATTCACCCGGCCGACCCGATATACTGCTGATGCCTGTATTCTTTTTTTGGAGTTTGCCATGCACGCGCTTTGCGTATGGATCGCAGTCATCGCCGCGGCCGGCCAAGACGGCGCCGGTCGGCAGATCGAGGATTTCAAGTTACAAGACAGCCAAGGCGGCTGGCACGCGTTGGCCGATCTGGCCGCTTGCCGCGCCGTGGCCGTTGTTTTCTTTGGCACGCAGTGCCCCTTGGCCCAGCAATATGGTCCGCGACTTGCTGAGTTGGCGGCCACGTATCAGCCGCACGGCGTGGGCTTTCTGGCCATTGACGCGAACCAACAAGACGCGCTTGCCGAAATCGCGCACTACGCTCGCACGCATCGACTCGACTTTCCGGTGCTGAAAGACCCCGGCGCGGCCGTGGCGGATAGGTTCGGCGCCACGCGCACACCGGAAGTTTTTTTGCTGGACGGCCGGCGGAAGATTTGCTATCGGGGCCGCATTGACGATCAATTCGGAATCGGCTACGCGCGACCCAAACCGACGCAAAACTACCTAGCGGAAGCCATCGATCAGGTTCTTGTCGGAAAAGAGCCCACGCTCGGCCAGACCGAGGCCATTGGTTGCCACATCGCGCGGCCGGCACGCACGCAGCCGCATGGCGAGATCACCTACACGAAGCACATCGCGCCGATCTTTAATAAGCGGTGCATTGGCTGTCATCGACAAGGACAAGTCGCTCCGTTCGCCTTGACCAGCTTTGCCGATGTCAGTGCCTGGGCGGAAACCATTCGCGAAACCGTGGACAGCGGGCGAATGCCGCCCTGGCACGCCAATCCCGCCTTTGGCCATTTTGTGAATGATCATCGCCTGTCGAGCGAAGAGAGGCGATGGATCGATCAGTGGGTCGAAAACGGCTGGCCGGAGGGCGATCCGAAAGACTTGCCGCCGCTGCCGAAATTCGTTGGTGAATGGGCCATTCCAAAACCGGATGTGGTGGTGACGATGCCCGAGCCGTTCCATGTGCCGGCGACCGGCGTCGTGCCTTATAAAGTGTTTCGCACCGAGGTCAGTTTTGATGAAGACCGCTGGCTGATCGCCGCGGAAGGGCGACCGGGCAATCGCGCGGTGGTGCATCACATGCTGCTGTTTTACGTGCCGCCCGACGCCAAGCAAATATCTCCTGAAATGCCGCTATTGAACGTCGTGGGCGCTTACGTGCCGGGCCTGCCCACCGGCGTTTTGCCCAAGGGAATGGCGCGGCGCATTCCCGCCGGATCGAAGCTCGTGTTTCAACTCCATTACACACCCAACGGCAGCGAGCAGGTTGATCAGTCCAGCGTGGGGCTGGTGTTTACCGATCCCAAAGAGGTGAAGCACTCCCTGGAGGTCGGTATGACGCTGAACTTTTTGTTCCGCATTCCGCCGGGGGCCAGAGAATATCGTTTGGAGGCTTCGCACCGGTTCAGTGAGGACATGATGCTCTTCACGTTGCAGCCGCACATGCATCTGCGCGGCAAGTCGTTCCGCTTTGACGCGCGCTATGCCGACGGCACGAGCGAAACCTTGTTGGACGTGCCGCGCTACGACTTCAACTGGCAAATGACCTACGCCTTCGCCCAACCGAAGCGTATGCCGCAAGGGAGCACGCTGCACTGCCTGGCCGAGTACGACAACTCGACCGACAACCTGGCGAATCCCGATCCGACCCAAGCGGTGACCTGGGGAGATCAGACCTGGCAGGAGATGATGATCGGCGCGTACGACTTTTTCCCCGCTGATCAAGATTTGACGTTGGGGCCGCCACGCGTGCTGCGGCGCGGCGAACGCTACGACGTGTCTTTCCGTTACCGGCCCCGCGGCGCGGCCCAGAACGTCTACTTGGCCGGCAGCTTTAACGACTTCAAACCCACGGCACAGCGGCTGGATGGTCCCGATGGCGACGGTTTTTACACCGCCACACTCGAACTGCCGCCGGGCAAGCACGAGTACAAATTCGTGGTGGATGGCACGCTCTGGCGATCCGACCCCGGCAATCCCGACATCGGTAAAAACCGCAACAGCGTTTTGCGCCTGGCGCCGTAATGGCGGCTGGGCCTGGCCTGCGCAAAATCGGTTGTTGCGCCCCGACTTGTTAGGTAGTTAAACTCATTCCGCCACGATTGGGGCTTGTCCCCGTTGAGCGATGACTGAATGGCTAGATGTACGGTGCCGAACGCGCCTCGTTTTCGCGTTGCATCCGCCGCCTTCGGCGGCGGATGCAACGCGAAAACGGAAAGAATCTGTCGGGGTACGTCCGTTCTTGCCAGTCAGTCATCGCTCCCACCGGGGCAAGCCCGGCGGTGGCGGTGCGGAACCAATCCGGTTTGGGATCTCAGATCGTTATCGTATTAAAGTCGGGCATTTTGCCCAGGCCAGAGCTGGACGGCCTGGGAAGGCCATCCTCCTTTTGGCCACGCGCTTGCCAAGTCCCGCGTTTGCCGGGTAACGTATCGCAATGGCGCGGTGCGGGACTGCCGCGCCCTTTCATCGGGACATTTTGAACGGCTCATGGCGTTAGGCCAAATCATTTGCGGTGCATGGCGGCGCATGCGCTTGCCCTTCGAGTCGCGGCGCGCCTGGCAGGCGTGGATTGTCGTCGCCGTCGCGGTTTCGGCCTTGGTAGCCTGCCAACCGCAACGAACGGTCACGCACAACTACCGCGACGCCTGCCGCAATTGGTTCGCCGGCCAGGCGATTTATAGCGG
>DASVGM010000798.1:0-5613 GCA_036379555.1 Pirellulales bacterium
TTGGGCAACAGTTGCGGCCATTCCACGTCCAGCCAGGTCCGCAAGTTCGTGAGCACCGGCCGCGATCGTTCCTGCCGCACCGTCGCGACACGCAGGGCAAGCTCGTCCAGGTCGAGCGCCTGCCACTCCGTACCGCGACGCGCGCGCAACTCGCGTTCCACCGCGTAAAGTTGCGCGATGTAGGCCAACGCCGTTTGGCCAATCCGCGGGTCGAGCTGGCGCGCCTCGTGAAACCGCCGCCGCGCGTGCGCCCAACAGCCTGCTCCGGTCATCCTGGAACCAACGAAGAAGCTGTCGTAGACGCCCGCCGCATCACATTGCAGACACCCGGAATAGTTCTTCAAGAACTTATCCGGTCCATCACGTGATTGATCGGGCGAGAAGTCGAACACGGAAAACGGATGACGTTCGTCGCCGCGGTGCAACCACCAATCGCAGGTCGTGGAACGCGGGAAAAACACGCCCTGCCGCTGGTTGATCCGCTCTTGGCGGTACAGCGGCAGGTGATCGGCCGCCTTGCTGACGATCACGTGCGCCAGCAATCCGGGGCCGGCGATACCGCCGGGAATCGGCGGCGGAGATGGTCACACTCGGTTGGCCTTGGGCGGCGGGAAAGCGAAAGGTTCCGGCTTCCAGGCGCTTGTACCAGATCGCGTATCCGTCGCCGTCCCAATATAGCAACTTGAGGCGATCGGCGCAGCGATTGCGAAAGGCGAAGAGATGCCCGGAGAGCGGATCGGCGTGGAGCGTTTGCGAGACGCGCGTGGCGAGGCGATCGAAGCCCTGGCGCATATCGACCGGTTCCACGGCGAGAAAGATTTTGACCTGTCCGGGGATGCTCAGCATGGGCGTTGCTCCAACAGATCGAGGAGAGCTTCCAGCGTGGCGCGATCGAAGCGTTGGCGGACGCGCAGGCGTCGGCCGCGTGGCAGAACGATCTCGATGGAGGAAGCGGTCGATTGCGGAGCGATGACATGTACCGGCACGAAGGCGGCGGGCTTCTGCGCTGGTTTCGACCGACGCTGTGAGGAGGGCCGAGGGTGCGGCTGGTTTGCGTCGCGTCGCGCGAGTTCGCGCCGCCAAGCATAGAACGACGGTTCGGACAGCGCCTCGCGGCGACAAAACTCACGGACGGAGAGGCCGCTGCTGCGCCATCGCGCGACGCATCCGCGCCAAAATTGTTCTTTGACCGCATTCCGCTGTGGGCCGTGTTGGCTGGGCATTGCCGATCTCCTGGAATCATGCCATGACTTTGGCTACAGGCTACCACCCCCGCCAAGACGCGGTTCAGCGGACGCTTACCCAAGAAGACGATGCGAGACAATGGTCTGGTTGGCCGGTCGCAAACAAGCGGAGACGGAAAGAAGGTCGCTCCGCGACAAAGGAAAGCGGCGATGAATCGCACGCACTCCAAGTTGAGCAAGGCGATGCCAAAGAGCAGGGCGGATTGCCCTCACCCCGGCCCTCTCCCGGAGGGAGAGGGAGGAAGAAACCACCCTTATACGGCGAGCGCGCAGCGTTAGCGGAAGAGCGCTGCGCTGTTTGCAAACAACGCTACCGCAGGCGGCGTCGAACCGTCGAGTGAGTTGTTTTGCGCTATACATCATTGTCCTCGACCGAAAGGCCTCTTCCGTCCCGAGGAACAAATGAAATCGCGTTACCCCGCCGCGGTCGTCAAGAGGTTTTCCGATTCATGCCACCAGAGCGCGGCCCGCTCGCGCGACCAATCGCCGGCGGCCGCGCATTGCCCCAGCGCTTGTGCCAACGACATCGCGTCTTGATAGCGGTCTTCTGGCCGCTTCGCAAGGCAGCGCAACACCACCTGCTCAAGATCGCTCGGTATGTCCGAACGCAACTGCGAGGGCGGAATCGGCTGCTCGCGGGCATGGCCCACCAGAACCTTCATCGCGGTATCGCCCTCAAACGGCGCGTGCGCCGTCAGCAAGTAATAGGCCACCGCCCCTAATGAGTAAATATCGCCGCGCGCGTCCGGCTCGTTCTCGCCGAGAGCTTGTTCGGGCGACATGTACAGCGGCGACCCGGTGATGGAGCCGTCTTGCGTGAGTTGCAAGGCCGCGCCGCTGGCGTTGGGCAAGGGCTTGGCCAGGCCAAAGTCGAGCAACTTGGCCACGTCGCACGCGCCGCCCCGCTTAGCCGCGAAGATGTTGCCCGGCTTGATGTCGCGGTGAATCAGGCCGCAGCAATGCGCTTCGTGCAGCGCCTCGCACGTTTGCCGCAATAGATAAATCACCCGGCCGGCCGGCAGCGGACCATAGAGCTCCACAAGCTGCGCCAGGCTTTTACCGGGCAAGTATTCCATCACGTAATAGAACGTCCCGTCTTCCGTGCGTCCGTAATCGTAAATCTCGATGGTGTTCCAGTGCGAAAGAGCGGCGGTGGCCCGCACCTCGCGCTCAAAGCGGGCCAGCACTTTCGGATCGTCCGCCTTGCCGGGCCGGATCACTTTCAACGCGCAAGGGCGTTTCATCAACTGATGCTCCGCCAAGTAGACTTCACCCATGCCGCCGGAGCCGATTTGCTCCTTGAGCCTGTATTGCCCGAGTTGCTTCGCCTCATAGGCCTCGCGGCGCAGGGTGCCGATCATGTGCGTACCCAGCACGCCGGTTCCGAAACCGGTGGCCATCATCAGCACCAGCGTGGGAAACTCGTCGTATTTGTCGCGGCAGCGCGCGATGGTCTCGAAAAAGGCGATGTCGAACAGGTTCCAGGCCACCGGGGCGGTCGCCAACAAGCCGATGACGACGGCCGCTCGCCGCCAGGTGTTCGGAATAAAAATGGCATAGGTGAAAATCAAGATGAACCAAATACCGGCCGGATTGGGGATGAACTCATACACCGTGGCGCAATAAAGCGAGTTGAAGTGCTGCACGCGCAGGCAGAACAGCGCGGTCCAAAAGAAGATCGCCAACTCGGCCAGCCGCAACGACCGCAACGACAGATATTGGCCCCGCCGCCACAAGACGGCGCTGGCCAGCCCCAGCATGGTCACGTGAAAGGCGTGGAACGCGAACATCAGGTGCTGGCCCGCGATCAGTTCCGGGTGATGCACTTCGGGCAGCTCGCCGCCGAATACGCTTTTCAACAAAAACGCTCCGGAACCGAAAAACAACACCAGCGAAGCCGCGCGCAGCCGCGTGCGCAACAGGTTTTGCGTCTGGCTCGACAGCCCCGCGCCGCTCTCATCGACCAGTTCCATCTTACGGGCCGGCGATGCGGGCGCGGACGATTCAGAAAACAAATCGCGCGGGGCGTCGAGCGTAACGTCGTCGGGAGCGAGAGTTTGAACCCTGGGGTAGACGGGCTTCATATTTGTGTCGGCCGCAAGATGAAGGCTGTTTCGTACATCATAAGGTCTGTCGCCGTCGAATGCGACTTCCACGGCATGATGGCGGATGATTCACCGATCCGCAGCCAACTTCGTGAGAAGTCGGGCCGCGGCGGCAGGTCACGGCCAGAATTCTCACGAATTCCGCTACGCAAAAACTCGGCTTTCGCCGTGGCGGCGTATCGTGGGGCGGCTCGCCGAGCCGTCTTTCGCTTCCTGACGGGCCAGCGGCCCGCCCCACGGAAAGTTTTCGGATAGCCACTGACAAAGCGCTAAAAAAAAGGCCGTAGATCGGTTTCGGTCAGGCAACCGTCGTGAAGGGCCGAGGCCACCAACGCGGCATCGCAGCCGGCCGCGGCCAACCGCTCTAGATCCTCGCGGTCGCGCACGCCGCCCCCGCTGATGATCTCGATGTCGGCGTGCCGTTCGCGGAGGCGCCGGCAAAGGGCCAACGTGCCGACGCCTTCGCCCGTGCCCACCTGGGCAATGTCGAGCACGATCAATCGCCGAATTCCCAATTCGACGACCTCTTGGGTGATTCTTTCGGCCGAAAATGTTTGCCACGGGGGCACGCGGCAAACCGGCACCCCACGTCGCAGGTCGAGACTGAAGATCAATCGCGAGGGCGTGATGGCGGCGACGATCGCAACGAGATCAGGCAGACTGGCAAGCGACTCCAACCCGATAATTAGCCCGGACAGCCGCCTTTCATCGTGAAAGAGGTCGTTCAAGATCAGGGCGCGCTCGGCCGTCGCCAGGCCGGCATCCAGGTAGAGCCGCAGACCGCAAGAACAAAGCTGTTCGTAGGCGCCATTATTCGGCTCGCCGCCGGCGATGGCGTCGAGATCGGCGACATAGGCTTCGCTGAACCCAAGGCGGCGAAACGCCGCTCCCACCGAGGCCGGCGAGGGATCGTCGCACAGCAGACTAACGATGGGCCGGTAGTCCTGGCGGCGGCCGGCCACGGCATGCACCACCTGGCCGTGTTTGAGGTCGATCACCGGAATGACGCGCATCAATGATCCACGGCGTGCGCCGCGTAAAGCGGCATGTGGCGATAGTAAACCTCGAGCGTCATGACGGCCACCGCCGTCACATACAAACGGCCGCCGGCGTGCGCCTGGCCGCCGTCGAAATACCAACTTCCCGATTCATGCCCCTCGGTCGCTTGCGTACGCACCAGATAATCGCGCATTTTGCTGTTCCACAGCTCCCAAGGCTCACCGCCATATTGATGCATGATTTGCGTGGCGTAATAGTTGTAGTACATGTTGGAACTGCGGCCGAGCATTGAAGGGCCGTCGCGGGTCAGCAACTCCACCCCTTTTCTCAAGGCGGGGTGTTCCTTGGGCCAGCCCAAATACATACGGCAAAGCAAGCCGACCGCCGTGGTGGTCAGTTCCTTTCCTTCCCGCGTCTGATGAGGCAGATAACTGTAGCGGGCGCCTCTGTCAGATTGTACGCTGTCTAAAAAACGATTGGCTGAGACCACCGCGTCAAACGGCACGCGCAAGTAGGCCATTTGGCCGCTCTTCAAGGCCATGACTTGCCAGCCGCTCACAGTGGTGTCGCCCGGCATGCCGGGCAGGTAACGCCAGCCGCCGCCGCCGCTTTGCGCCGATAGAATAAAATCGATCGCTTTCTGCGAAAACGCCTCCAGTTCTTTGTCGCGCGTCATGGCGTAGGCCTCGCAGAGCGCGATGCTGGCGATACCATGCGAATACATGTTGCCGGCCCCGCGCAAGTCGCCGCCGTGAGAGGTCGTCAACATCTGGCTGGTGAGATAGTAGAGACCGCGCTTCACGGTTTCCTGGTAGTCGCCTTCCTGGTGCGTTTCGCCGTGGCCCAAAAACGCCAGCAGCGCCAGGCCGGTGGCGCCGGTCGTGGAAACCTCCGTGCCCGATTCCGTGCAACGGCCTTCGCAGGCGCACTGCGTAAGGTCGAAGCACCAGCTTCCATCGGCGCGTTGGTGGGCCTGCAGCCAGCGCAGGCCGCGTGTGACGGCGTCTTCGCTGGCGGCCGAGCCGCCACCTTGTTGAGCCAGGCGGGCCCGCGCGACGGCGCCTCGTCCGCTGAGCGCGCCGGCCACGTCGCCATCGCCAATGCCCACCGTCGCGCCGTTGCCCAACACACCGGCCGGCGTGCCGTGCAGCAACGCGCTGATGCTGTCTTCGACCGCGACGGCCTCGGCGGAAGACTCGCCCGACTGACTCTCGCGGTCGGCGGCGATCATTTCCGTCAGCTCTTGGCTGGTTTGCTCGAAGGTG
>DASVGM010000799.1:0-2698 GCA_036379555.1 Pirellulales bacterium
CGCCAGCGGACGCTGGCGCGAAAAGGAGGAGGTGGAGAATGGTGTCGCGGCAACGCGATTTGGCGGTCAATCATGCGCTCTACCGGGGCAAGCCCGGTAGTGGCGGAACAAAAGCAACATCGCCTGCCTGTGGCACCTTGACCGTCGTTTGCGCAGGCCAAAGTATCGCCGCATCGCGACTTGTTCGGCGTCCTATAATTATTAATAGGAGGAACGACATCATGCGCATCCGAACTCTGTCTCTACTTTTAGCCTTTCTGCTCTGCCAGCCCTTGTCGGTGATCGCTCAAAACGCGGCGCCAACGGCACGGCCCGGCGGAAATGCAACGGCCAAGCCGGCTATTGCACCCATCACTCCCGAGTCGCGTTCGCGCTATCAATCGGGGCGTCGATGGTATCGAAATCCGAGCGCGACGCCCTCGGCCGGCAAAGGCTACGAACCGCCGGAGCGCGAGTCGCCCGCCTTGAGCCAGTGGTCGAGCAATCGGCTTGGTACGTCGTCGCTCAGCCGTTATACGTCCGGCTATCGTTCGCAGTGGAACCCCTACAGCGGCTACAACTATGGGTATAGCAACGGCTTTGGCCGCAGCCTGTATGGGTATGGAAACGGCTATCAGGGCCTGAAAAACGGGTATCTGGGCTTTGGCGGAAACGGCCACTTCAGCAACGGCGCGTTTAGCAGCGGCCATTAACCCGCGACCACCGGCAAAGTAGCAGGCACGCTCATGTGGACGCGGCCGGCATATTCAGCATTTTCCGACTTATCGGCAAAGCCTTGTTCCGCCGACAAACCTCGTAGGGCGCACCGCGCAAGAATGCGGAGACCGCGCCCAGTTTACCGCATTTCTCCCGCTCAACATGTTCGCCGCAATCGTTCAATTTTACCGAGGCCGCCGGCGTTTCCATGTAGAGCAAGGCACCGCAACCCTAGCAGCGAGGCGACAGCTTGAGTAAAGCGATCAAGACGCTGGCATGTTTCACGGCAGTCGGCATGCTACTGCCGCATCGTTCGAGCGCGCAGGAGCAGCCGTATCCGTTGCCGCCGCGCTCGCCGGTCGCCTCCGCCGCGAACGACTCACGACCTCGAATGGCGCAGCCCGCCTACAACCAAGCTCGCAACCTCCAACGATCCACGCAACAGGCTAATCCGGCCAATTCGCGCTTTCTGGGCGTGCCGCTTCACGCGCCGCTCGGCCCGCCCTCCAGCGGCTATCAGCCGCCCCGCCCTCCGGAGACGGTTCCGCGCGGCCAGGCTGCGCCCATCAACGCGGCAACGTATCCGCTCACGCTTCCGCAAGCTTTTGAATTGGCGCTGCGGCAAAATCCCGATGTCGTGGCGCAACGCTCGGCGGAAGGCGTGGGTATGGCGGCCATTGACGTCGCGCGGCGGTATCCTCTCAATCCCTTCTTTCAGTTTCAGGCCACGCCCATTCAGCATGCGCCCGCGTCGGCCTACGTGGTCGAACCCAACGCCGCGAGCAAGGTCTATCAGTATTACCTGGTGATGATGAATTTTGAGCTGGCGCACCAGCGACATCATCGCGAACGCAACGCCAGAGCCGCGCTCAACAACGTCCGCTGGACGGTGCATCAGGCGGAACTACAAAGCCTGGCCATGACCGAGCAGTTGTTCTTCACCTCCCTCTACCGCCGCGGCCTGCGCGACTTGGCCCGTGCGAACTCCAAACTGAATGATTCGCTGTTGTCGGTTCTGGAAAGCCAATTGGCCGCGGGCCAGTCGTCGGCCGCCGACGTGGCGATGGTCCGCCTCGACGCGCGCTCGACCTTGCAACAGCAGCGTTTGGCTGAGACGAATTATCGCACGTCGCTGTTGGATTTGGGCCGCCAACTCAACCTTTCGCCGCGCGTACCGCTGGAATTGGCCGGCGACATGCGAGACTGGCAATGGATGCCGGCCAACGGCGCTCATCTCTCGCGCGTGGTCGGGCTACGCACGGTGATTTCGAGCACGGCTGACATTGAAACCATCGCCGATGAATTGGCCGGCGCCCGCCCCGACGTGCTCGCCGCCCAAGCCAACATCCTGGCGGCACGGGCCAACACCAGCCTCGCCCAGGCAAACCGTTTGCCCACCTTGCAGATCGGCCCTTACTATCAGTCAGACGATTTCGGCGTCAGGTACTTTGGATTTCGCGGCCATGTTCAGACGCCGGCGATCAATGGCGGGCTGCCGCTGGTTCGCCAGCGCAACGCCGAGATGCGCCAGCAGCGCATCACGCACGAGCAATTGCAAGCACGGGCCAAGCTGGAAGCCATCAGCGCCTTCGATCGCTACGAACGCGCGCGCGGGCTGCTCGAAGAAGCCGGCGCCGATGCCGATCTTGACGTGCCGATCGAATTGAAAAAGCTCGAAGAACAGTTCGCCGCGGGCGAGGTCGATGCGCTCTTGATCTTCAACGCCCGCACCAGCCTGATTCGGCTCCAACAGGCCAACCTCGATCTACTCAATGAAGTGGCGCAGGCCGCCGCGGTCGTCACGCTCGCCACGGGTCTGCCGCCCGACGCCTTGATTCAAGCCGCCCCTCGCGGCCCGCGGCCTCCTCCACGGGCGAACTGAGAGGCTATCCGAAAACTCGGATTTCGCCGTGGCGGCGTATCGTGGGGCGGCTCGCCGAGCCGTCTTTTGCAGTCAGACGGGCCGGCGGCCCGCCCCACGGCGAGTTTTCGGATAGCCTCT
>DASVGM010000800.1:0-2534 GCA_036379555.1 Pirellulales bacterium
AGAGGCTATCCGAAAACTCGAATTTCGCCGTGGCGGCGTATCGTGGGGCGGCTCGCCGAGCCGTCTTTCGCGTCCAGACGGGCCGGCGGCCCGCCCCACGACGAGTTTTCGGATAGCCTCTAAGAGCGATGTGGCATCGCCCGATTGGCTTGCGAAAAACAGGGCTGCCTTCGATCGCCGCCAAAGCGCCATCTGCTTGCCACCCGCCGCGTTGCGCCGAACGCGCGCGGCGCATGCCAAACGACGCACGCAAGCGGAACCGGGCCTCTGCTATCCCGGACTATCTATCGGCCGGTGGCCGACTTCGTGGGAAGTCCGTTCGTGCAAATTTGCAATAACCGGAAAAATACGGCGAATTTCAGCGAGTACCCACCTACAATACTGGTATTTGACGTTACTGCGGACACCGCTTTCTTCCTCAAGTTTGGCAGACAACTGGCTTGGCGATGGTTTGCTTTCGACCTTACGGTGCCGCACCGGTCGGGTGCAAATTTGCAACCACGGCAAAAACACGAAGGATTTCGCTATAGACGTTGTTTGATTCGAGCCGGGTCGCGGTACCATCTCCGAGAACAAGCATCTCGCATGTTTGGCAACGCGGCGCGCCGCGATGACTGAGAGGCTATTCGAAAACTTGAATTTCGCCGTGGCGGCGTATCGTGGGGCGGCTCGCCGAGCCGTCTTTCGCTTCCAGACGGGCCGGCGGCCCGCCCCACGGCGAGTTTTCGGATAGCCTCTGACAAAACATCCATTCGTTTGGGTGGGTATATTTCAAAATCTTCCGCGTTCGGGCGGCATTTGCAAATTTGCAAATGCCGTAGGCCGTTTCTCACACGCCGCGCGGTCTTCCTCAGTTGTGCCGTGCGATTGGCTTGGCATGCGTTCGCTTTTGACCCGCGCCTGAGCAGACGACGCGAAATCCAACACAAGGGCTTCGCTTCCAAGGCGGCATGATCGAATAGTTGATGCGGCATATCTCGCCGACAAAAATCCAATCGCCGCCGCGCACCACCTTCAAGAAACCTTTGGCTGGGCCTGGCGGATCGACGCGCGGCGAGCGGCGGTAATAGCTCCGGTCGAACCAATCGGCGCACCATTCCCAGACGTTGCCGCGCAGATCGTACAGGCCGAAAGCGTTGGGCGGATAACTGCCCACCTTGGTCAACGGTAACGGCGGCGCGATGCCCGCGGCAGCGCCGGAACGGTCGTCCGGACGGCGTTGCGGGGCCCAACGGTACGGTTCGCTCTGGCCCGAACGGCAGGCGTATTCCCATTCGGCTTCTGTGGGCAACCGGTAGCGCCGACCGGCGGATTTTTCAGCAGGCAAGTCGCCCAGTCGTCGGCAGAATTCTTCCGCCTCATGCCACGTCACATTTTCCACCGGAAAATCATCCGTCGCCTCAACGCCGGCGACTTGGGGTAAATGGTGGCTCGGATTGTCAGCCATGACCGCCTCGAATTGCCGTTGCGTCACCTCATGCGCGCCCATCCAAAACGCATTGCTGAGCGTGACTTCATGCGACGGACATTCCGGCGGCGCGGGGGCGTCATTTCCAATGTCCGGCAAGCCCATCGTAAAGGTTCCCGCGGGAATGGCCACGAACCGCATTTCAAGCGAGTTTATCATCGTCTCGCCCGGCCGCGGCTCAATGGCCGCTCCCTCTCCCCCCGCACCCGCAAGCGGGGCCTCGGCGCCGAAGTGGGGGCGATTTTCTCCCCCTCCCGCTGGGAGAGGGCCGGGGTGAGGGCGGCTTCCTCCCTCTCCCTCCGGGCCCACAAGTGGGCGCCCCGGGCCGGGGTGAGGGCGGCCTGGAGCATCGCTTGCTCCGTTATCACCCAGCAAAGCTAAATCAAAATCTTCCAACACCGCCGGCGGCGTCTCGCGCGAGTGCATGACGTGCCATAATCCTCGATCGACTTCATCGCGCACGAACCGCGCCGCGCCGTCGAGCATTAACACATGCGCCCCTCGGGGATGCATGCTGCGGGCGGTCGCCTGGTCGTTGCGATCGACGTAGTCGACGCATGGCATCGCCAAATCAAGCAATCGCTGACTGCCGACGGCGGCCTGTAACCGTGCGCAGCCCAAAATATCGTCGGCGCGCGGCCAGGGATTGTTCGGGCCGCCGGCGTCGCCGGCCACGCCATGCCCCCAAGAAATGCTGCCGCCGATTTGACCTAGCGACCATACCCCGCGGGGATCGAGTCGGTGGATACCCGCGCGAATCTCATCCATGGCCACCAGCGTGGATTGCCCATTGGTGAAGTCCTCGACACGGAAAGCGCGGTTGACGCCGGCCACTCCGCTGCCAACAAATCGAAAGACGCCCGGCCCGTGTTCAAGGCTCAGCCCATCGCCGTGCGGCTGCGCGGCGTTATCGGCGGTGTAGCGCGGATTGTGCGTGCCGCCGTTGATGGCGTAATTGCCGCGCGCCGCCTCGGCGATGGCCGGGCGATTGGTCCAAGGCTCAAACGAGTACCGATTATCGTCGCGATTGAAAACGTCGGAGGCGCACGTGAACGTCGCGACGCGA
>DASVGM010000801.1:0-17307 GCA_036379555.1 Pirellulales bacterium
TGCCGTCTTTTTTCTCATCGCCTGCGGCGTCAGCGGCCGGTTCTTCACCGACCTTTTTCGGCACGTAGGGGGTCTTGCGTTTGCGCAGCACCTTGGCCTCGAGAATGCGGTCGGCCTTGACGCCGGGCTCCTGCTTTTCGGGGTCGATCCGCTGCAGGCGGGCCAGCACCTCCAGGCCGTCGATGACGCGACCGAAAACCGTATGTTGGCCATTCAGATTATTGCCGGCCGCCGGCCCGGAGGGGCGAAACATGAGGAAGAATTGCGATCCGCCGCTGTCGGGCAGTTGCGTCTTAGCCATGCTCAGGCTACCGCGAAAGTGGTTGCGGAAGTCGCTACGGTTGATCTCGTCGGGAATGTTGTAGCCCGGCCCGCCGCTGCCGTCACCGTTGGGGTCGCCCCCCTGGGCCATGAAGTTGGGCAGCACGCGATGAAACTTGATGCCATCGTAAAACTCCCTTTCCACCAGGCTGACGAAGTTGGCCACGGTGTTGGGCGCCTCGTTCTCGAACAACTCCACCACGATATCGCCCTTGGTTGTCTTGAGCAGCACGCGGGGCAAATCATCGGCCTTGGCTTCGGCCTCTTGCAACTCGCGCTCCGTCTTCCACATCTCCTGGTATTGCTTGATGTGAGTCAAGAACTGTTTGGCGCTGACCTCGAGCGCGGATTGCTCGTCGCCCGTCTTCAGCCACTTGGCCGCCAGGTCGAAATCGTTGGCGCTGAAGGCCGCGATGCCGCCATAGTTGTAGACGCGCGGATTGTCGTAACCGTTGTCGATCAGCGCGCGGGCGATCCGCACGGCCGCCTCGTCGTTGTCGTGCTCGACGTAATACTTGAGTTGCTCGATGAGAAACGCGCCGATTTCGTCTTTTGTTTCGCCGGCCACGGGCAGGGCCTTCTCGGCCGCTTCAATAATTTTGGGTTCGAGCTCCTCGCCTGCTCTCACGCGCTCGTCAAACTCCTTTTGCACGGCGTCGCGCAGGCCCCCTTTGCGCGGCGTGTTGATATACTTTTGTTGCAAGCGCCGCAAATCGGCCAGCAACTCTTTCCAACTCGCGAACATTTTGTCGAACTCGGCCAGCGCTGGAGCCTTCGCCGGCTGCTTGGCCGCAGCCGGCTGTTTGGCCGCAGCCGGCTGTTTGGCCGGCGCCGTGGCTTCCTTGGTCGGCGTGCTCGCCTTGGCGGGCGGGGCGGCAGGCTTCTTGGCGGCGCTCTTCTGCCGCGCCCAGAGCGGCAGGGCCGAAAGCCCAAAAAAGAAAACGACCGTGATCGTGAGAATAATCTTAAAAAACCGCATATCCATGTCCTCGTTTACCCAAAAGAGCTTTAGGCGGGCTGAGCGATGAGGGCCTCAATGGCTTCCCGGTGGGCGCGCTCCATACCGAGCGTCTCCTCGGCCAGTTCACGCGCGGCCCGCACCTCGCTCAGTTGCTCCGCGATGAATTCGATCGCCGCGATGTCCTGCTGCTGATAGCGTAGCACCTCCCCCAGCAGAAAGTCGAGCGACAGAAAATGCGTATCGGTGAATTCCATTGGATATTCGCCCGGCTCGATTCGCCCGCCCGAATCCAAGATGAATTCCGCGATGCGTTGCGTCATAAGCTTTTGATCGGCCACGATGTTGTCGAGAGCCGCGGCCGCTTTCTCGTCGCCCCGGTCTATCCAGGGGGAAGCCTCGGTCAAGTACATCGGGAACGACCGGTACTCGACGTGCAACAACTGATTTAATAGTTCGAGGGCGCGTTTCTTGGTCATTGCGTGGTACACCTACATGAACAGGCCGCTGGTGGCGGCGCGAGCCCAGACGTTCAAATCGTTGAACCAGATTCCCAGTATCAACACCGGCAGCGTCAAGAGTACAAGATACACACCCGACGCCCACGAACCCTGTCGCAGGGGCAAGCGGTCGAGCGGTTCGGGATCGAAGGTCATCACTTTCACGACGCGCAGATAATAGAACAAGCTCAACGCGGTATTCAAGCAGCCCACCACCAGCAGCGTGTAAAGACGCGCGTCGGCAACGTAACCGAAGGCCAAGAATTTGGCCGCGAAGCCGGCCAAGGGCGGCATGCCCAAAAGGCTAATCAAAATCGTCGCGAAGCAGATCACCAACAGCGGCGAGCGGGCGATCAGGCCCGAGTAATCTTCGATCCGCTCGCTACGTAGCGTGTTTCTCCAGAATGCGACAATGGCGAATGCGCCCAGATTCATAAACAGATACACGGCCACGTAAAAAGCCAGACTGCCGATGGCCTCGCGGGCCTCTTCCGGATGCTCGCCGCCCAACTGAATGGCCGCCGCCACCGGCATCATCATGTAACCGGCATGCGCGATGGTGGAGTAAGCCAACAGACGCTTGATGTTGGTCTGGTTATAAGCCGCCAGGTTGCCGAACGTGCAGGTGACCGCGGCCAACAGGCTGAGCAACCCCACGACGTATCGCCGCACGGCATGGGCCACGTTCACAGGCTTCGTCAATCCGTCACCATCCAGCGCCGCAGGCTCCGCGTCGCGATGCTCGACAATCCCCCGATACGCGACCGTTTGCACGGCCGCGGCCTTCTGGGCGGTTGGTTCAGTCGCCATCTCGCCGGCGGGAACATGCGTAACACCAACCGCCACGCGAACCAACAACGCCAACGCGGCGGCCTTTGAGGCGACGGAAAGATACGCGTCAACCTCGGCACTGGCCCCTTCAAACACGTCGGGGCACCAGAAATGAAAGGGAAACGCCGACAACTTGAACGCCAACCCGACCGACACCAATAGCCCGCCGAGCATCAACACCGTTTGTCGCTGAGCGAAGCTTTCCGGCGTGAGGCTGGCAAGCTGCTGGGCGATGGTGGGCAAGTGACATGTGCCCAAGGCTCCGGCCAGCAGACTGATGCCGTAGAGCATCACACCGGCCGCGCCGGCGCCATAAATACAATATTTGAGGGCTGCTTCGCTGCTTTGGCGGCGACCCTTGAGAATGCCCGACAGTGCGTATGACGGCACGCTCGCCATCTCGACGCCCAAAAATACGATTAGCAAATGATTGGCCGACACCATCAAGCACATGCCAATGATGCCGCCGACGATCAGCGTGTAAAAGTCGGGGCTATCTTCACGATCGGGAATGCCCGACAAGCGCGTGAAGATCAAAAACAGCACCAAAAACAGCAGCAAGATGGCGCGAAAAAATACGGTGAACTGATCGTAGACCAAAAGCCCATCGAAGATTTCTTTACCCAGCGGCGAGGCGACCGCGTCGCCCGTCGAAAACAGGTGCAACCACGGCGCCGCGTAATAAAGCCCGACGACGGAGCCGACGAGCGCCACGTAGAAGGCGTTGATCTTGTGGCCAAACCGCGGCATGCGCGCCAACAGCATGGCGACGATCGTGACGCAGAGCACCAGCTCGGGCGCGAATCCACGACACGATTGGGCCGCGTTGGGATAGAGTTGATTGAGTAGTGTTTGAAAATTCACGTTTGGTTGAGCAATCTAATTTTCCGAGCTTTTGCCTTCTCACGAACCCTTCCCAAAAAACCAACATGTGGGGCGGGCCGCCGGCCCGTTTGACGCGAAAGACGGCTCGGCGAGCCGCCCCACGATCACGCTGGTGTCTTTCAAAATCGGTATTGGTGTAGGCTCTTATTATTCTCCAATCAAGGGATCGTCGGTTACGCCCTGGCGTCGGTCGCGCTCCATCCGCCGCGCCAGCAATTGTTCTTCTTTGGTGGCCCGGGTCCAAGCGGCCAAATCGGTCACTTCCTTGTTGATGCTGGGCGTCGTGTAGTCGAACACCGCCCGCGGATAAACACCGAGCAAAATCGCAAACGCCAAGAGCGGGACGCCGATGGCCAACTCGCGGCCGGTAATCGGCGTGATATGGTCGCCATGCGGACCTTTGTATTCGGGACCAAGATAGACGCGCTGCAGGGTCCACAGAATATAGCTCGCCGTCAAAATCACGACCGACGCGGAAACGACCGCCAGCGCGTGCGAATAATTCCAAACGCTGAGCGTCACAAACACTTCGCCGATGAACCCGCACAAACCGGGCAAGCCCAA
Organism: Pirellulales bacterium; assembly: GCA_036379555.1. Lineage (GTDB taxonomy): Bacteria > Planctomycetota > Planctomycetia > Pirellulales > JAICIG01 > DASSFG01. The sequence continues at coordinate 4,060 of DASVGM010000801.1, forward strand.
GCCGGCGAAGAAAATGCCGAAGGCGATGCCGCTGTAAATGGGGGCCTTGGCGAACAAACCGCCGAACTCGTCCAGGTTGCGATGATGAACGCGCTCGTAAATGATGCCCACCATAAAGAACATGCCGGGCGAACTGATGCCGTGGGCCACCATCTGGAACATTGCCCCGTTCATGCCCATCTGCCAGTATTCCGGATTGAAATTCGTGCCCGACCAGGCGCTCCACACGCCAATGCCCACCAGCACGTAGCCCATGTGGCTGACCGAGCTATAAGCCACCAGCCGTTTGAAATCTTTCTGAGCCAAGGCCGCGAAAGCCCCGTAGACCATGCTGATCACGCCGATCCCTACCACGAGCCAAGCCAAATCGTAGCCCGCGTCGGGACAGATCGGGTAACAGATGCGAATGATGCCGTAGCCGCCCATCTTCAACAGAATGCCGGCCAGAATCATGGAAATGGGCGTGGGCGCCTCGACGTGGGCATCGGGCAACCAGGTATGCACCGGCACCGCCGGCACTTTGATGATAAACCCGATAAACAGCAGCAAAAACGACCACCATTGCATGCTTTTACCGAACAGCAGTTGATCGTTGAAGAGGCTGGTGTGCTGGCCCATAGCGGCCAGGGCCAACAGGTTGAAGGTGTGAACCGGGCTGGCCGCCGGTGGTATGCGGCCGGCTTCGCGAGCCAGGGCCACCTCCTCCGCCGCTTGCGTGGCGGAGGGGTCGATGTGCAAGTCGGCCCATTTGACGCTGGCGGCGGCGTTGTCGGGCAGCAAGTCGCTGATGCGCGCCAATTCCGCCAGGTCGCTGTTGAAATAGAGCATCAAGATGGCGATCAACATCAACACGCTGCCCAGCAACGTATACAAGAAGAACTTGATGGCGGCGTATTCGCGTCGCGGGCCACCCCACACGCCGATCAAAAAATACATCGGCAGCAGCATGACTTCCCAGAACACGTAAAAGAGGAAGAAGTCGAGCGCCAAAAAGACGCCCAGCATGCCGGTTTCGAGCAGCAGAAAGAGAATGCAGTAGGCCTTGACATGCTTGTTGATGGTCCAGCTTGCGCCCATTGAGAGCATGGTCACGAAGGTTGTGAGCACGACGAGCGGCAAACTGATGCCGTCGGTGCCCATGAAGTAAAAGATGTTGAACGAAGGTATCCACGGCAGCGAGAAAACGTCTTGCATCTCGGCCACGCCTTTTTGGAAATGCACTTCGTCGGCGCCGAACCAACCGAACGTCACCACGCACGATGCCAGGAACACCGCCACCGTCGCCGCCAGACTGATCAGCTTGATCACGTCGGGCTGGCCTTTGGGAATGAACGCGAGCACCAGCGCGGCGAGCGCCGGCAGAAAAACGATCAGGCTAAGCCAAATAACAGATTGGTCCATATCACCCTGCGGATGCGAAATTCACAATAATCGTAAGAGCCACCGTGCCGATGACGATGAGCATGATGTACTGGCGCAGCAGGCCCGTCTGCAAGCCGCGCAGCGAGTTGCCCAGCGACCAGGTCCAAGCGGCGGTCAGATTCACCAGACCGTCGACCAGATAGCGGTCAATCAGGTCGTCGAACGTGGCCACGCGGTAGGTCCAACGCGCCAGATTGTTGATAAACCCGTCGATGATCTGCCGGTCGAACCAGGCGATGATCATGGCCACAAAATGCGTCGGCGTGACGAAGAGCACGTCGTACAATTCGTCGAAATACCACTTGTTAATGAGGAAGGTGTACACCGGCGCGAACTGCTGCCGCACTTCGGCCGGATTGAGCCAACGCACACCGTAAAACACCGTGGCGAGTAGGAAACCGCCCAAGGCCGTTGAGAATGCCGTCAAACCGGCGATCAGATGGACGTGGTGCTGATGGCTCAATAGTTCATTCGGATAGATCAAGCTTGGCATGAGCACGCCGGCGCCGGCTTCGCCGGGCCAACGGGCTTGCTCCAAAAGGTCCGTGACGCTCCAAACACCGGGAAACGTCCAACCAATGATCACGGCGAAGCTGGCCAGCACCACCAGCGGCAAGTACATGATGCGGGGCGATTCATGGGCATGTTCATACACATGATGATCTCGAGGCTGGCCAATGAAGGTCATGAACCAGAGCCGGAACATATAGAACGCGGTAATTGAGGCGCCGCCGGCGGCTGCCGCGAATAAAATCATGCCGTGCGTTGGATTGGCCATCCAGAACGAGTACGCCTGGGCGATGATCGAGTCCTTGGAATAAAAACCGCTCAGGCCAAAGCCAAACGGCCAAAAGCCAAAGATCGGCGGCAGGCCGGCGCCGATAATCGCCAAGCAGCCGGCGAGCATGGTGTAGCCCGTCCAAGGCATTTTTTTCAGCAGGCCGCCCATCTTGGGCATCTCGTTCGTATGGCAGGCGTGAATCACGGAGCCGGAACAGAGGAAAAGCAAGCTCTTGAAGAAGGCGTGCGTGATGAGATGGAACAGGCCGGCCACCCAACCGCCCACACCCAACGCCAGCATCATGTAGCCGAGTTGGCTGACCGTGGAATAGGCCAGCACCCGTTTGATGTCGGTTGCCGTTATGGCGATGGTGGCCGCCAGGAACAGCGTGATGCCGCCGGTATACGCGATCACCAACCGCGCTTCGGGCGTGAACACCGGGTAGAACCGGCCAGTAAGATAAACGCCGGCGGCCACCATCGTGGCCGAATGGACCAGCGCCGAAACCGGCGTGGGGCCTTCCATCGCGTCGGGCAACCAAACATGCAGCGGAAATTGCGCGCTCTTGCCCACGCAACCGCAAAAAATGCCCACGCCCGCCACGACTAAAAGCCAATAGCCGTAATGTTGATCGCGATAGTCCGACAGCCGCGATTCAATCTCCGATTCAGCGGCGGCGGGGTCGGCATGGTCGCGGTGATCGACCGCGACTTCTTGCACCATCTTCCACGCGGACGCGCGAACCATGCCATCAGGCACAATCAGGGCATGCTCTTGGCCGGCATCGCGAACCTGGCTGAAAATGCCGCGGGCGACGGTGCCATCAGCCTGCTTGGCATCGCCAAAGGCAAACGTGCCCAGCGCCCCCCAGAGAGCCATCAGGCCAACGATCATGCCGAAGTCGCCGACGCGATTGACAATAAACGCCTTATTGGCCGCGTTGCAAGCGCTCTTGCGCTCGATATAGAAGCCGATGAGGAAGTACGAGCAAATGCCGACCAACTCCCAAAAGATGAACACCATGAAGATGTTTCCGGCGTACACCAAGCCCAGCATGCTGAAGCAAAATAGCGACAGATACTGAAAGAAGCGGTGAAAGCGGCCGGGCCGGTGCAGGTGGCGACCGTCGGCAAGCGTGACCTCGTGGTCGGTCAGATCGTGCAGTTCATCGTGCATATAGCCGATGGCGTAAAAATGAATGCACGAGGCGATGAGCGTCACCATCGCGAACATGCCGACGGTTAAAGCGTCGATATAGTAGCTGATGGAAATCTTCAGCGAGCCGAATTGACCGAGCGTGTAAAGGTCGCCCGTGTAATAGTCGGGGGCTTTTAAGTCGGAAGCGGCGTGATGTTCTTCAGCGGGCGTTTTGTGCTCCCGCGCCACGTCGATCTGCGCCTCCGGTTCGGCGGCGTGCGCAGCCGAGAGCGGGTTGGCGTACAGCCAAAGCCCCAGCGAAATGGCTGAAAAAAGAAAACCGACGACGATGGAAAAAGTGGCCAGATAGGAGGCCCCAACGCCGTGTTTGCCCATGCGCTGGCCGAAAAGCACGATCAGCGTGAAGCTGAGCAACGGCAAAAGCCAAGCCATGCCCAGCAAGAGCGGCAGTGATGATTCAAGCGTGGTATGCATCAGCCAGTGAGGTGGTTAACCCCGCAGTTCGTCCGCCCGATCGACGTCGATCGTGGCGTGATTGTTATAAAAGTTCAACGTGATGGCCAGCGCCACGGCCGCCTCAGCCGCCGCCAGCACAATCACAAACAACGCGATAAATTGACCGTCAAGCCCCAGGCCGCCGCGTCCGTGCGCGCTGAGAAACGGACTCGACATGGCGACAAAGTTGATGTTCGCCCCGTTAAGCACCAGTTCGATGCCCATCAAGACGCCTAAGGCGTTGCGTTTGGCCGCCATGCAGACGACGCCGCAAACGAACATCACGGCGCCCACGGCCATGAAATGCGAAACGCCCACGGGGGTTGTCAATGGGTTCATGGCGATTCCAACCTCACATCACTGGGTCTTACATCACTGGGCCTCACATCACGGCGGCGCTTGGTGCGCGCCAGGTACGCCGCGCCGACCAGAACCACCAGCAAATGCACGGAGATAATTTCAAAGGGCAGCAAGTAGCTCGCCATGCCCGCCTTCAACTCTTCCGGTTGGTCGCCGAGTTTATCCACGCGCACGCCGAGCAAGCCAAGACCCAGCGGCGTGGATGTGGGCTGCGAAAGCGGGGCGACGGCGCTTCCAGTGCTGGTGACACCGTGTTCGGCGGCATGGTGGCCGCCGCCTGGCCCAAGCCATTCAGGCACCGTAAAAGCCGCGGGCACCAGCATGGCCAACAAAGTGGCTGACAGGATGGCGGCCAAAATCCAGTCGCCGCCGCGGGTTTTCATGGAGACAAACGGGCCTTGCGCCGTGAGCATCACGCCGAATACCAACAGCACCAAAGTGCCGCCGACGTAAATCATCAACTGCATGGCGCCGACGAAATCGGCGCCGGCCAAAAAGAACAAGCCCGCCGTCGCACCCAGCGAAATGGTCAGATAAAAGGCCATGCGCACTATGTTGGCCGAAAGCACCACCATCACCGCCAGCCCGCACGCCACCAAGGCGAACAGAAAGAAGAAGAACGAATGCCAGTTGATCGCTTCCATTGTGGTTACCTCTCTTCCCTCAATTGAAGCGAGGGTGCGTCGTGCCGATCACTCCCTCTCCCTCCGGGAGAGGGCTGGGGTGAGGGCGCGTCGAGTCTCGCAATCGCTTCACCCCGAGATTCATCGCCTGCCGACCGCCGACTGGCAGCCAAGTCAGAGGTGGGCAATGCCCACCCTACGGATACATCCTCCGCCGGGGCATCGCCCTGTTTCAAGGCTCGTTCAGCGTAAGGGCCCCCAAGCGGGCTGGGAAAACGATAGGTCCAGCCGACCGCCCCCAAAAACATCACTGCGGCAATCGGCACGCAGTATTTCAAGCAGACCTTCATCACCTGGTCGATACGCAAACGCGGCAGTGTCCAGCGTGCCCACATCATAAACGTGACCCAGGCCACGCATTTGAAGAGAAAGTTGAACAAGCCGAGAAGGTTGCCCAAATATCCGGCGATGGGACCGGTTTCAGGCGTGAGATGGAGCCACTCGCTGATGGGCACCGGCCCATTCCAGCCGCCGAAAAACAGAATGGCCGCCAGCCCGCTCACGGCGAACATCGAGCCATACTCGGCCATGAAAAAAAAGCTCCACCGCAGGCCGGAATACTCCGTATGAAAACCCGCCACCAACTCGCTTTCAGCCTCGGCCAAGTCAAACGGCGCCCGATTGACGCTCGCCATGGCACAGGTGAAGTAGACCCAAAACGTGACAAAAGTGAAAGGATCGTGAAACAGGAACCAATTCGTAAACCAACCTTCCTGCATGCGGCCGATTTGCACCAGATCCATCGTGCCGGCAATCAGCACCGGCACGACCACGCACATGCCCATTGGGATTTCGTAGCTCACCACTTGGGCCGCCTCGCGCATACCGCCAAAGAGCGACCATTTCGAGGCCGAGGAATAGCCGGCCAGAATCACACCGAACACTTCCAGCCCCATCACGGCCAGAATGAAAAACACGCCGGCGTTCACATCGACGGCCACCCAGCCATCGCTAAACGGCAAGGCGATATACGCGCAGAACGAAGCGCAAAAACTGATATAGGGGGCGAGCCGAAAGAGCACCGCGTCGGCCCCTTCGGGCATCAGGTCTTCTTTGGTGATCAGCTTCAGGCCGTCGGCCAAGGTTTGTAGCCAGCCGAACTTGCCGCCCACGCGCGTCGGGCCAAGACGATCTTGAATGCGGCCGGCCACTTTGCGTTCGAGCCAGATAAAAACCAGCGCGCCGACCGCCACCACATGAATCAACAACACGCAATGCACCAGCGCGGCCAGCAAATAAGCCAACCATTCGGGCACGTATTTTGCGAAGAAAAGAGCCACTTTCCAGCCTGCTTCCGATCCAACCTGTCAGAGTTTGTGAAATATGGCACAAAGTGCTTCGCATGGAAAGCCCCCCCTGTTTTTTATTGGCGATATTGCCTTGTCCAGACTTAATCTCAGGGTTCGACGCGACTGGAGGATGGGACTCCTGGCCCGTCACGTTCGATTGGTGACGGGCCAGGAAGCCCATCCTACACGGCGACTGCCACGGCGGCACGCAAAAACTTAGCGTGGACAAGGCACTAGCCCATGGGAACGTCACGTTAGAAACCCAGCCTTTCGAGTTCCGCGTTGAAGAACAGGCGCGGAAATCGCCCGCCGGGAGTGCGATGCCGAGGACGCCGCGTTCACCCGAACCGCCGCAGGTGAAAAAACCGGCCGTCGATGATGGCGCGCTGGATGCCAGCCGCGAGGCGCCACCGCCGCCAGCCGGCGATGACACCGTCACGAACGAAAAGCCGGACTGACGGCCTGCATTGAAATCACGCCGAGTTGATTCGAGCATGGTAGCGCGCGATACCCTGCTGGATTTCGGTTCGAGCAGGTTGCATACACTAGGACAGAAAGAGACGGAGGCGATCTCGAAAACCCAGTGCCAAGCCGCTGATCCTCGCGTGCCAGTCAAGCTCCCGATCGATCTCTTCTTCAACGTCTGGCGACCTCGATTTTTGACTGACATGAAAAACGAAGTTCGGTCGCTGCGGATATTCCGGATCCACGCTCGTTTCGATTCGCACGTCGCCGGCGAAAAGTTCGCTTGTCATACGGGCGATTTCGTCCAACACGGATATTGGAATATTGGCGATGCCGGGCTGCGCGACGACGCCCAATTCCACGCGAGGATCCGATGCTGAACAAGGAACGCCATCGGGAGCGACAAACTCCTGGTTTGCAGGCCACAATGGTTCAAAATGCGGGAGCGGTTGAGACGCCATGGTCAGAATGCCTTTGGTTTGCGAATCGCGCATGCCTGCGGAGCATTCATCGCGAGTTTCGTGCTTACGCTATCATTTTAGAGCACCTAGCATAACACGCAAGCGCGGCTGCCACGCCAATGACGTTCGTAGGGAACGCGCTCTTTGCCGTTCCGGGAACTGCCGATTGAGATTATCCGCTGCCTCGCTACGGTATGCCATGGAGTGCGTTCCCACAGTGGTTTCTTGCCAGGCGCTCTTACCCGCCGCTCAACTCCTGCTCCGCCCAGGGCGCCAGTTGCTCGCGGAAAATCTTGGCGTTGTGGCGAATGTCGACCGGAAACGACGAGTGGATCAGCGCGTCGCGAATCGGCGCCGTGAGAGGATTGCCGGCGCCAAGACGCAGCACCTCGCCCACCAAAGCTTCATAATCGGCCGCCGTTTCCGGCAGCCGATCGACCAGCGGTTCAATCACGATCACCGGCCGCTGCCGGCCGCGCGGGCCAATGCCCACCAACGCCGACCGGTATACCGAGGGATGTTCATTGAAAATGGCTTCGCAACGCTCCGTATACATTGGGCCGTCGGCGGTGAGCACGCGGTGAGCAAGCCTGCCGCAATACCAAAAGCGCTCCCGCTCATCAAAATACCCCACGTCGCCCATGCGGTGCCAAAACGACTCGCCGTCGGAAATCTTGGCCCGTGCGTTCCACTCGGTGCGCGTCACATACTCGCGCGTGACCGCCGGCCCGCGAACAATCAATTCGCCGATCTCGCCGCTCGGCAACTCCGTCGCGGCGGCCAGCGTGGCGATGGGACCGTCGACGGCCGCGATGATTTTCCATTCGATTCCGGGGAAGCGGCGCCCGACGCAAACGCCCGCCCCTTGACGGCAACGCGGGGCGGTCTCGCTCAAGACCTCGCTGGCGGAAATCGACGCCACCGGCAACGCCTCAGTGGCGCCATAAGGAGTGTGCATTTCGCCGTCGTCGGCGAGGCAAGCCTTCATGCGCTCAAGCACATAAGGCGGCACCGGCGCCCCGGCCGACATGGCGCGCTTCAGCGTCGGCAGCCGCAGCCCGTGGGCGGCGCAATAAGGACCGACGCGGTTCCAGACCGCCGGCGATGCGAACGATTGCGTCGCGCCGCCATCGGTCATGGCCTCGACCAACGACGCCGGATCGCACATCGCCGGCCGCGAGGCGTCCATGTCGGGCACGACGGTCGTCACGCCCAAAGCGCAATTAAACAGCCCAAACAAAGGGAAGCAGGCCAGATCGACCTCGCCCGGTTCGATGCCATAAAACGAGCGAAGCTGCTCGACCTGGCTCTCGAAATTGCCATGCCGGTAGAGCACTCCCTTGGGCGGGCCGGTGCTGCCGGTGGTGAAGATGATCGCCGCCGGGTCGTCGGCCGCGGTGGCCGCCATTTGCGGGCCGCCGGCGGCCGCCGCGCGCAGTTGCGATAACGTGGGGCCGCCCCAGAACCAACGCCGGCCGACCGTCACGTTCAAGCGTGCGTGAGAGAACCTGCGTAAGACAGTGCGCACGGCTTGAACGGGCGAAATCGCGATAAAACCATCGGGCCGAGCCGCCTCAAGGCAGGCGATGAGGTTGCGTCGGCCCATGCCGGGGTCGATAAGAATGCTCACGGCGCCTGCCTTGAACAGCGCGAAGACGAGCGAAATGAAGTCGATGCCCGGCTTCACGAGCAGCGCCAGCCGCGTGCCTGGCACAACCCCCATGCGGGCCAGTCCCGCGGCAATGCGGTCGCTATCTTCATCGAGCTCGCGGAACGTCAGCGACTGATATTGCCGCTTACCGGACTCCACGCGCGGCAGGGCCACCATGATCGCCAGGCGGTCGGGCGCGGCGCGCGCCTGCTCGGTCAGTCGCGCGGCGACGTTGACGATTGGGTAGGTCAAGGCCCCTTTCCTTTAAGTTGGATTCGGGGAGTGTTAATATGGTTCAGGGGTTGGGGGTTGGGGGTTGGGGGATTCCAATTTTCCCAATCCTTCGCCCTCCTCAGACGTTCGGGCTAAGTTTCTGGCTAGCCCGAATTATTCACCAGCCCCGGTAGGGGCGGCACACACTGGGTAGCAGAATCCGTAAGAGTTCTGGCTGTAACGTGCGACCATGGCCCGATTTCTCACGAATTCGGCAGTCGGCTACGAGCCGATGAATAATCCGGGCTTGAGCAAATTCTAGCTAATGGGCGATTGATCGAACACCACCCGGCGAAAGAATGGGCTCGTTGTCATTCGTCGCGTCACCGATGACGGCGGCGCACTCGCATCGTGACGCTCCGCGCGACGGAACATGAATAACCGGATAGAATCGTTTTCGGTCGCCGCTGGCTACTCGGTCGCAACCGCGTTAAAATATAATCGTATCCCAGAGTTGATTTAGCACTGACGATTCCAAATGTGCAGCAGCATTAAAGAGTTTGACGTCCACGCGCGAGGTGTCGTCAATCTTATTGAGACTTGGAAAAAAGAGCGTACTGCGGTGCGCACCGCCTGGAAGCTCGATGATTTGACGTGCGAGTGGCTGAAGTTGGCGGAAGGGGCGCATGACCTAAGAAAACACTACTGTGAAAAGGGGGAGTTTCCGAACTCGGCCACGACATACAGCTACTTTATCGATATACTGGATGATGGTGTGCGGTGTGGCCGCGAGCTCGATCACCTGATCGGTATGTTTGAGGCGGAGGGCTATTCGGTCGAACGATCGGATCAATTGCGCCGCGAAATGGATCGCCTTCGAGCAGTAATCGATGAAGATCGATTTGCCACCAACGCATCGTTTGACGGCGGCGCTCTGAGCGATTGGGACTGAGGCCGCGCGATGCCTGGAAAGTTGTTTGATCGCGGCGATGTTGTTCATTGTTTTTCACCTCATGCTGACGGCGGCGAGAGTCGCCATGACGCGGTGATCGTGGGCGACCCGGTCGCGAACACGAGCGGCGATTACCTTCTCGTTCAGATTACCTCAACGGCATTCAGCGGCCGGACGGACTACCGACTTTACGACTCCGACCCAGAGTTCGGACAAACCGGACTCGATCACACGAGCACGTTTCGGTGTCATAAGATTTTCGTGCTTGCGAACTCTCGCGTGCGCCGCAGGATAGGGTCAATCGGCCCAAAGACGATGGCTGAAGTCGAGTCGCGGGTAAAGGCAGCTCTCGGCTTGCCGTAATCGCTTGTGAGTGGCTTTTTGGGCACCTGGAAAGGCCATCCCCGGCCATGGCATGCGCGGCGGATGGCCGCGAACGCGAAAGGGTGCTTGCCTCTTCGCCCGTCACGGCTTAACGTGGTGGGCAGGTTCGCCTGCACGCACATCTTGGTTTAAGGAACTCGACGCATGTGGTTACGAAACATCCGTACTGTGGCCGTTGGTTTGTCGTTGATCGGTCTGTGTATCGCCGGCCGAGCGCGCGGCGCTGAACCAGCGGCGGCGGCCAGCGCCGCGCCCAAAACTTACCGCGTCCAGAAAACGCCCTTCAAGATCGAGGTCAAGCTCGACGGCGTGTTTGAGGCTCGTGAGATGACGCCCATCACCATCGAGCCGGAAGATTGGAGCAAGTTCACCGTGCAAGAGGCCGCCGAGCACGGCGCGCAGGTCGAAGCCGGCCAGACGCTCGTCGCCTTCCGTCAAGAAGACATCGCCACCACGATCGCCGGTCTCGAAGCCGGCTTGAAGCTTTCGGCCCTCACCATCGAGCTCGCGCGGACGGAGCTGAAAACAGCGGGGAAATCGCTGCCCCTGGAGTTGGCCGCGGCCGAACGCGCCAAGAAACTGGCCGACGAAGACCTGAAACATTTCTTGGAAGTCACTCGGCCGTTGTCGCAAAAGAGCGCGGAGTTTTCACTGAAAGCGGCCGAGCACAGCCTCGAATATCAGCAGGAAGAGCTCTCGCAACTCGAAAAAATGTACAAAGCCGATGACCTCACCGAGGAGACCGAGGAGATCATCCTCAAGCGTGCCCGCAATGACGTGGAACGGGCCGTCTTTTCGCTCGAGCTGACGCGTTCGCGCACGCGAGAGACTCTGGAGGTGACGCTCCCACGGCAGGAAACCGCCGCGCGTGAAGCCGCGCGCCGCCAAGACCTGGAGTGGGAGAGTAAACGCGCCACGCTGCCGCTTTCGCCCGACAGGCTGCGGTTGTCTTTGGAAAAGCTCGAATCCGATAGCGCGCAAACCGCCAAGCGGCTGGAGAAACTGAAGAAAGACCTGGCGGCGATGGTCGTCAAGGCGCCGGCGGCGGGCATTGTCTACTACGGACATTGCCGGCATGGAAAATGGTCGGGCGACGCCAGCGACGGCAAGCTGGCGCCCGGCAGTTCGGTGCAGCCGCACCTCGCGTTTATGACACTCGTCAAACCGCGGCCGATTTTCATCCGCGCCTCCGCGAGCGAAAAGGAACTGGCGCGGGTGCGCGCCGGCACGAGCGGCACGGCCACGTCGGTCGCCTACGCTGAAATCAAGCTGCCGGCCAAAGTCGAAAGCGTCGCCGCGGTGCCCACGGCCGGCGGCCATTTCGATACGAAGGTGTCGGTGGAAATCGGCGCTGACGCCGCGGCCATCATGCCAGGCATGACGTGCCAACTGTTGCTGTCGGCGTACAACAAGGCCGATGCCATCGCCATTCCCGCTTCAGCCCTAGTCAGCGACGAAGCTGCGGGCAAACACTATGTGTATCGGCTGGGCGGCGATGGCTCGCATACCAAGGCGGAAGTGACCATCGGCCATCGCACCGACGATCAGATCGAGATCGTGCAAGGATTGTTGGAAGGCGATACGATTTTGCTGGAGAAGCCGTGAGTTGTTCGTTGCCAGTTGCCCGTGGTCCGTGGTCAGTTGTGAGTGGTGTCGCGATGAAGTTCCCGCTGCGATGGTTGGTTTGCTGGTTGCTGTTGGCGGCGGGCGCAAGCGGCGATGAGGCGGCAAAGAAGCAGCCGCTTTACGTAGGCGCGCGGCCGAAGGAGGTGGCGCCGCCGCCGGACGCGGCGATCGCGGAGGCGGTGGGCCGGGGAGTTGAGTTTCTGTTGGCTGACCAGAATCGCGATGGTTCTTGGGGTTCCGCCGCGCGCACCAAGGACTTGAACATCTATGCGCCGGTGCCCGGAGCGCATCTTGGTTTCCGCTCGGCGGTGACGGCGCTCTGCGTGCAGGCGTTGATCGAAGTCGGCGGCGAGCGGGCCGAAGTGCAAAGCGCCATCGACCGCGGCGAGGAGTGGCTTTTCAAAAATCTGCCGCATGTTCGCCGCGCCACTCCCGACGCCATGTACAACGTCTGGTCGCACGGCTACGGCATCGCCGCGCTGGTGCGAATGCTCCGGCGGCATGCCGACGACACCGCTCGCCGCGGTCGCATCGGCGAGCTGATCGAGTCGCAATACGACTATCTTGGACGCTACGAATCGGTGGATGGCGGTTGGGGATACTATGACTTTCGCACCGGCACGCGGAAGCCCGGCAGCAGTTCCACGAGTTTTGTCGACGCGACCGTGCTGATTGCCTTTGACGAAGCCAAAGCGGCCGGCTTTCCGCCGCCCGAAAAGCTGACGCGACGCGCGCTCGACGCGCTCAAACGGCAGCGCAAACCCGACTTCACTTACATCTACGGCGAGTATCTCAAGTATAGCCCCATGCACCCGGTAAACCGGCCGGGCGGCAGCCTGGGCCGTTCGCAGGTTTGCAATTTGGCGTTACGGACCTGGGGCGATGAGAGCGTGACCGATGAAGTGATGGAAGCCTGGCTCGATCGCCTGTTCGCGCGCAACCTGTGGCTCGACATGGGCCGCAAGCGGCCGATTCCGCACGAATCGTGGTTCGCGGTGGCGGGATACTTTTTTTATTATGGCCATTACTACGCGGCGCGGTGCATTGAAGCGTTGCCCGCCGAGCGCCGTCCGCGGCACCAAGCCCAGTTGGCCACGATTCTCTTGCGTTTGCAAGAAAAAGACGGTTCGTGGTGGGATTATCCGTTATACAACTATCATCAGCAGTACGGCACGGCGCTGACGACGATGGCGCTTTCCCGTTGCCGCGCCAGCCGAGCCGCGGACGGCGACCGGCGGTAGTCGTCTACCACACGCGGCTTCATCATGAGATTGACGCGCCCTGCGGCTTGGTTCTCCGCTTGCCGAA
>DASVGM010000802.1:0-8188 GCA_036379555.1 Pirellulales bacterium
TGCGACGAGCCGCGAGAAGCGCTTTGCACGGACATTCGTTCGTGGTCCGCGTTGGCTCTGGCCACCGTCGCCACCGCGGCCTTTTTGGTCGCGTTCTTGAATCGCCGGTTTCCCCTGGGCGTGCCCGACCAATATCAGTATTTTCGCTTGGGCCGCTGGGATCTACCGATCACGCCTTGGTTCGCGCTCGCGCCGGCGGCCGTGGCGGCGCTCGCGCTCATCGGGCTGACCGTCTGGTGCATGGCATGGATTGAAACCGCCGGCCGGCGGCGGTTTTTGCTGACGCTCGGCGGAGTGATTCTTCTCGGCGGCGCGTTTCAAATCATGCTCGAAATCGCGGCGCCCGGCGGCCTGGAGAAATGGTCGATCTTGTATCATGGTTTCCGCGCCGCGGCCCGAACTGAGTTTGCCGACGTGCCGTCGGTGCTGGCGCGACATGCGGAAGTCGCGGCCTCGTTCGAGCCGAATCACATTTCCGTGAACCCGGCGGGTTGGATCGTGGTTTACCGCGCGCTGCTCAGTTTTTATGACCGCCATCCGCGGGCGGCCGAAGCGGTGTGGAGCATCGAGCCGAACGAAATCGCCTGGTCGCTCCGCCGGCAGGTGCATACGCGCGGCGCGCCATTGGCCGACCAGGCGACCGTGACCACCGTGGCTTATGGCAGTCGGGCCGCCGCCTTCTTGGTCGCGTTGCCGGTGGCCTGGCTGGTGAGGCAACGCCACAGTCGTCGCGCGGCCGTCGCGGCGGCCGCGATGTCGCTCTTGGTGCCGGCCGCCACGCTTTTGGCGCCGGCGGTGGATTCAGTCTACCCGACCTTCGCCACGCTGATTGTCGCCTTGAGCCATTACGCGGGCCGCGCGGGGGCATGGCCGGCCGCCGCGCTCGCCGGCGCGCTGATCGGTGTGGGAATGCTCTTTTCACTGTCCTATCTGGTGGTGGCGGCCATCTGCGCGATCATGGTCGCCTGGCGGGCGGCGCAAGGGCGGCGCGCCACCATCGCGGCGATGATCGCGGCGCCGTCGGCATGGCTGGGTGTCTTGCTGACGACATGGCTCGTCTTAGGCTACCGCAGGTGGGAAAGTTGGCGAGTCAACCTGGCGAAGAACCACGAATTCAATCTCTATTCGGGTTGCACTTACGCGGCGTGGTTGCCGGTCAACCTGGCCGAATTCTGCGTGGCGATCGGCATTCCAGTGGTGACGTTTCTGCTGGCGCGAGCGAGCGGCGCGAAGACGCGAAAGGGCCGACGCGCGGCCGATCCGGTCGTCGCCGCCTGGGGTACGACGTTGGTTTTACTGGCCGCGGTGTGCCTCAACCGCGGCGAAGTCTCGCGACTGTGGTTGTTTCTCATGCCCCTGGGCGCCGCCTTCTCCGTCGAGTCGCTCGACCTGCGATCGAAGGCCCAGCGCGCCGTTCTTGCCGGGGTGCTTTTGTTGCAGGCGATGGAAGGTCTGGCGCTCGTCCGAGAGGTAATGGTGCTTTACGTTTGGTTTCCGCACGACGCCACGCAACTTTTGTCGGAGAACCCCGATCAATGGCGCGACGTGCGCCGCTTGACCGATGAAGAACTGGCGCGGCGCGGCGGGCAGCCGGCACAATATCCGGCGGCCGCGGGCATTCAGCCCGCGCAGGTTGTTTATCTTTGGTCGGCGCATGCCCCCAGGGTTGGCGCCACGAGCGATGAGAAGTCGTATTCCCGATTGGTCAAGGCGGATCGCGCGCATGATGTCGCCACCTTAAACGCCCTCACCGAAAACGGCAGCTTGGCGTTGTTGCCGCAGAACACCAAGGCGGCGGTGGTGCGAACCGGAAAACATACGCATTTGGTGCAGATTTTAGGCAGCGGCAAGAACCCCACGGTGTATGTCGGGGTCGAGGACGTTCACGCGGAAAAGAAACGCGAATAGCGCCGCGCGGCCACGTTTCCAAGGAAAGAAAATCGCCTGTTTCAGGCGGTGGCTGATCCATATCCAGACGCTCCGACGAACCGGTCGAAGCGGCTTCCTTGTGCGGAAAAACAGGCCGTCTCCGACGGTTCTCATTATCAAGGTCGCCGCGCGGCCTCGCAAGAGCCCGCCCGAAGACGTGCCGGTTGTGAGCGCGCCGCGGAGCAAGTAGCATGGTAAACTCGGCCGACGAACAAATCGACCGAGCCTCTTGGAGGATGGGCCTCCTGGCCCATCACCATTTACGGTGACGGGCTAGGAAGCCCATCCTCCGGCAACGACCGCTTTCCGTTTTTCTTGGACGCTCTAAAGGCGTGCCTTCGCGACCAATCGATCTATCTTCACCCACGACGCGATGAGGACACCATGACACAGCACCCCGGGCCGGTTTCACTACCTTTAACGCGCCGTCGATTACTTGGCTCCGCGGCGGGAGCGGCGGCGGCCGCCGCCCTGGACCTGATGCCGCCGAACGTGCGCCGCGTATTGGCGGAGCAACCGTCCACTCAAGGTTCGCTCAAGGACATTAAACATGTGGTTCTGCTCATGCAGGAGAACCGTTCTTTCGACCATTACTTCGGCACGATGGCCGGCGTGCGCGGCTTCAACGACAAAAACACGTTGACCATGCCCAACGGCAAGTCCGTGTTTTATCAGCCCGACCCTGCGAACCCCGCCGGCTACTTGCTGCCCTTTCATCTCGACACGCGCACGACCAGCGCCCAGAAGATTCCCTCCACCAGCCACGCTTGGAGCGTGCAGCACGCCTCGTGGAACGGCGGCAAAATGGACAACTGGCTTCCGGCCCATCGCGCCGCCGAGGGGGACGACGCGCCCTACGTCATGGGCTATCATCGGCGTGAAGACATTCCCTTTCAGTTCGCATTGGCCGAGGCGTTCACCCTCTGCGACGAGTATTATTGCTCCGTCATGGGACCGACCTGCCCCAACCGGCTCTACTGGATGACCGGCACCATCGACGCCGACGGCCAGGCCGGCGGGCCCGTCACCGACAACTCCCGAATCAAGGGCGGATTCCGCTGGACCACCTACGCCGAGCGCTTGCAGCAGGCCGGCATCACCTGGAAAGTGTATCAGGAACAGGACAACTACGACTGCAACCTGCTCGACTACTTTAAGACGTTCATGGAAGCTCCCAAAGACTCCGAGTTGTATCAACGCGGCATGGTCCGCGACCCGGAGGGAAGGTTCGAGCACGACGCCATTAACGACAAGCTGCCGACGGTGTCGTGGATTATTCCCACGGCCGTGCAGTCGGAGCATCCCGAGTACATGCCGGCGACCGGCGCGGCCTACGTGGCCAGCAAACTGAACGCCATCGCCGCCAACCCAGAGGTCTGGGCCAAAACGGTCTTCATCCTGAATTATGACGAGAACGACGGCCTGTTCGATCACGTCGCGCCGCCGACGCCCCCGCCGGGCACACCTCAAGAGTTTGTCAACGGGCTGCCGATTGGCGGCGGCTTTCGCGTGCCGTGCATGATCGTTTCTCCCTGGACGGCGGGCGGTTGGGTGTGCAGCCAGCCGTTTGACCATACCTCAGTATTGCAGTTTCTGGAAAAATTTACCGGCGTGGCGGAACCGAACATCAGCGATTGGCGGCGCGACACGTTTGGCGACATGATGTCGGCTTTTCGTTTTGGCGCGGCGAAGGCCGGTGTTCCACAACTGCCCGATACCGTGAACGCGCTGACTCGCGCGCGATACGAATCGGCGCATCTGCCCAAGCCGGTCTTGCCCGGCGCCCAGCAGCAGCCGCCGACTCAAGAGCCCGGCGAAGGGAAGCGCCTCGCGCTGTCGTGATGGCGAGTCAACCCGACAGTTCTGCTTATTGCCAAGGCCGCCCATTGCAAGCAACAATGGAACGCAACTTCAGGAGTACACGCCCCAATGCCATTTGTCCGACGATCACTCGTTTTGTTCGCAGCCATGCTTTTCGTCGCGTCCGCGACCGCGGAGGAGCCACGCGACGGCGTGTTGCCGTCCGGCGCCGACGGCAAGCCGCTCAATCTTGACTTTGAGACCGGAACGCTCGCCGGTTGGCAGGCCGAAGGCGAGGCTTTTCGCGGTCAGCCGGTTGAAGGCGACGCGGTGTTCGCCCGCAGAAACGATATGCATAGCCGGCATCAAGGGCGCTTTTGGATCGGCAGCTACGAACGAAGCGGCGATGCGGCGCAAGGCACGCTCACCAGCGCCGCGTTCAAAGTGACGCACCCCTACGCCAGCTTTCTCGTCGGCGGCGGATCGCACGCGGAAACATGCGTGCAAATTATCCGGCAAGATTCCGGCAAGATCATCTACCAAACCGTCGGCGATAACAGCGAAGACCTCAAGCCCGTGGCGATCGACCTGGACGCATCGCTGGGCCAATCCATCCTGATTCGCCTGGTCGATCGCCACAGCGGCGGCTGGGGACATATCAACTTTGATAACTTTCGTTTTCACGATACGAAGCCGAATTATCCGTTGCGGCCTGGTTCGCTGCCGGCCGATGTTTTCGCGCACGCGGGTTTGAATCCCCAGGAAGCGGCCAAAGCCATGACTGTGCCTGCGGGTTTCAAAGTGACGCTCTTCGCCGGCGAGCCTGACGTCGTACAGCCCATCGCGCAGGCCATCGACGACCGGGGCCGCTTATGGGTGGCGGAAGCGTATTCGTACCCGTTCCACCTGCCTGAGAACGAAGCCCACGACCGGATTCTGATCTTTGAGGATACGGACGGCGACGGCCGCTTCGACACGCGCAAAGTCTTCATTGACTCGTTGAATCTCGTCAGCGCTTTGGAAGTGGGCTTTGGCGGCGTGTGGGTCGGCATGGCGCCGAATTTATTGTTCATTGCCGATCGTGACGGCGATGACGTACCCGATGGCAAGCCGGAAGTGCTGCTTGATGGCTGGGGTTCGCACGACACGCACGAAACACTCAACACGTTCGCCTGGGGCCCCGACGGTTGGTTGTATGGCTGCCACGGGGTGTTCACGCACTCGCGCGTGGGCAAGCCGGGCACGCCCGACGAAGAACGCACGCCGATCAACGCCGGCGTGTGGCGATTTCACCCCACGAAGCGAGAGTTCGAGGTTTTCGCCGAGGGAACGAGCAACCCTTGGGGCATCGATTTCAACGATCAAGGGCAAGCATTCATCACCGCCTGCGTGATTCCGCATTTGTATCACATCATTCAAGGCGGGCGTTATCAACGGCAAGCGGGCCAGCACTTCAACCCCTACACCTACGGCGACATTCAAACCATCGCGCTGCATCGGCACTGGCTGGGCGACAGTCCTCATCAGGGCAATAGTCGTTCGGACGCGGCCGGCGGCGGGCACGCCCACGCCGGGGCGATGATTTATCTCGGCGGCAGTTGGCCCGCTCAATACCGCAACCAACTCTTCATGAACAACATTCATGGCGCGCGATTGAATCAGGATTTGATCGCGCCGAAAGGCTCCGGCTACGTCGGCGACCGCGCTCCCGACTTTTTGCTGGCCAATGATTCGTGGTCGCAAATCTTGAACCTGCAATACGGCCCCGACGGGCAAATGTACATGATTGATTGGTACGACGCCAATCAGTGCCATCATGGCCGATCCGATGGGCACGATCGCACCAATGGCCGCATTTTCAAGGTCAGTTATCAAAACGCTCATTCGACGCCGGTTGATCTGAAAGCCAAGAGCGACGCCGAGTTGATCGACCTGCTGCTCAACAAAAACGATTGGTATGTGCGGCACGCCCGGAGAATTTTGCAAGAGCGCGGCGTCAATCCGGCCCTGTTCGAGGCCTTGACCAAGTTGGCCTTTGAGCACGCCGACGGCACGCGGCGGCTGCGCGGCCTGTGGGCTTTGCATGCCGTGGGGGGGCTTGATGAAAACCGTGTGGCTCTCGGCTTGGCCAACGACGACCCGTACGTCCGCGCCTGGACGATCCAACTGGCGTTGGAGAACCGTGCCGCCTCCAACGCGGTTTTGGCGCGGCTTGCCGAATTGGCGAAAAACGATCCATCGCCCGTGGTGCGGCTTTACCTGGCGTCGGCGGCGGGTCGGCTGCCGGTGGAACGGCGCGCCGCGATCGTTCGCGAGTTGGTGGCGCATGGTGAAGACGCCGACGACCACAACTTGCCCTTGATGTATTGGTATGCCGCCGAGCCGCTGGTGGAGCACGACAGGAGCGAGGCGGTGAGCGTGCTCGACGCCGCGCGCGTGCCGTTGGTGCGGCGTTATCTGGCGCGGCGGCTCACGCAGTTCGCGTCGCCCGCCGCGCTCGCCGCGCTCGTCGAGCGTTTGGGGCGGGCAAGCGCCACCGAACAGCGCGCCTTGATTGACGAAATGGTCATCGGCCTGCAAGGCAAACGGACACTTCCCATGCCTGACGGTTGGAGCGACGTTTACGAGCAATTGCTGGCCGCCGGCGACGCACGCCTTGATTCACTGGCGACCGGCGTCGCCTTGACCTTCGGCGACAAGCGGGCCTTCGGCCGGCTGGAAGCAATTGTCGCTGACGCGAAGCAAGCCGGCCAAGCGCGACAAGAGGCGTTGGCGGCGTTGGTCAAGCAGCGCGACGCCGACCTTCCGCCGCTGTTGCAACGGCTGCTCGGCGAGCCGGCGATGCGTGGGGCGGCGCTGCGCGCTCTGGCCGCCTTCGACGATCCGCGCACGCCCGACCGTGTGCTGTCCGCGTATTCCGCCTGGAACACCGACGATCGCCGCGATGCCCTCGCCACGCTCGTATCGCGGCCGGAATATGCGCTGGCCTTGCTCAAGGCCGTCGGCGAGAACCGCCTGCCCCGCGCCGAACTGTCCGGTGAACTGGTGCGCCGCATTCGCAACCTGAAAAACAAAGAACTGAACGACCAAATCAACAGCGTGTGGGGCGCCGTGAACGACACGCCTCAAGAACGCCGCAAACTGATGGACCACTTCAAGGCCGTGGCCACGAAAAACGGCCCACTCCCCGACGTGGCGTTGGGACGGGCTTTGTTCGCCAAAACCTGCCAGCAATGCCACACGCTGTTTGGTTTGGGCGGCAAGGTCGGTCCCGACCTGACCGGCTCCAACCGCGCGAATCTCGACTACACCATCAGCAACGTGGTCGATCCCAGCGCGCTGATCGGCAAAGACTATCAAGCCGTCATCATTCAAACCAGCGACGGCCGCACGCTGACCGGCATCGTGCGCAATGAAGATCAAGATTCGTTGCAGCTTAGCACGGCGAACGAAACGGTGACCGTGCTGAAAGCCGACATCGAAGAGCGTGAAATCAGCCCCAAGTCGATGATGCCCGACGACCAACTCACCCCCTTCAGCGAGCATCAGGTGCGTTCGCTGATCGCTTATCTGGCCAGCCCTGCGCAAACGCCGCTGCTCGCCACCGCCGAGAACGTGTCGCTCTTTTTCAACGGTCGCGATTTGACAGGTTGGCGCGGCACGCCGGGATTGTGGAGCGTCGCAGGGGATGAAATCGTTGGCAAAACTGCCGGGCTGGACCGCAACGAGTTTTTGATCGGCGACATGACCGCGGGCGATTTTCGTTTGACGCTGGAGGCGAAGTTGGTGGCGAACGTCGGCAACAGCGGCGTCCAGTTCCGCAGCCAGGCCCTTGATGATGGCGAGGTCAAGGGCTATCAGGCCGATATCGGCGCCGGCTGGTGGGGCAAGCTTTATGAAGAGAACGGCCGCGGTCTGTTATGGGAACGCTCCGGCGAGGAACACGTGAAGCCCGGCGAGTGGAACGAATACGAAATCGTCGCGGCGGGCGGCAAGATTCAAACTCGCATCAACGGCCGGCTGTGCGTCGACCTGGACGACGCATCCGGCAGCCGACGCGGCGTTTTCGCCTTGCAGCTTCATTCCGGCGGGCCGACGGAGGTGCGCTTCCGCAAGCTGAAGCTGGAACTGGCTGCCACGGCCCAGAACGACGGCGCGAAGTAGCCGCGCGATTGTTATTTCTGTCGCCGATAGTGAAGCTGGCACAACCGCCGACAACCCTTTACAATACGGGGCTTGATAAAAATGAAATACCTTGCGGAGCGGCGGAGTTGATTCGTACTCACACCTGCGGTGAATTGCGGCTGGATCATGTCGGACAAGAAGTAACCCTCTGCGGCTGGGTCGATTCGTATCGCGACCACGGCGCCGGGTTGTTGTTTATCGACCTGCGCGACCGCTACGGCCGCACCCAAGTGGTCTTCGCGCCCGAGTCGGGGCCGGCCGTGCAAGAAGTGGC
>DASVGM010000803.1:0-2966 GCA_036379555.1 Pirellulales bacterium
CGAGGCGTTTGCCACCAACCCCTTTCCGATTTTCCGCCGCTTGCCCGCCTTCGGCGGGCAAGCGGCGGAAAATCGGGGGCTGGAGGAAGGCCGCCTGTGTAGACGGCCAACGTGAAAACTCCCTCGGGCAAGCCGAGGGCATCTTCCACAAACACGTTGGCAAGGCGGAATCCGGCCATTGAGCAGGCCGGCTACGAGTGCCAACTGTCAACTTTGAAACCCTTGAAAAACGTGAACTTGAGACGTTGCCGGCCGGTGAATAATCCGAGCTAGTCGATTAGGGCCAGAATTCTCACGAATTCCGCCACTTCGTGCGGCCATTGACGCGAAGCCTGTAGGGCTATGTAGTACAGAGGGCGTTGCGTATGGAGAGCATTTACCGCTTCGAGAACTGTGTGCCGCGCCGGGCGCCGCGCAGACCGTACTTTTTGCGTTCCTTCATACGGCTGTCGCGTGTCAGCAGGCTATTGACCCGCAGGATGGGCTCCAGTGTGGGGTCATAAATCTTCAATGCCCGGGCGATGCCCATTTTGCAAGCGCCCGCCTGCCCGGTGGGACCGCCGCCCTTGACGGAGATGGTGACGTCAATCGCATCGAGCCGTTCGGTTTTTTTCAGGCAAACGAGCACGTCTTGCCGTTCGTGCTCGTTGACAAAATAGTCTTCCAGCGCGCGACCGTTAATCAGGATGTTTCCTTGCCCGGCCCGCAGGCGCACGCGGGCCACAGCCGTCTTGCGACGTCCGGTGCCAAGCGCCTCGGCGCCAGGCGGCAAAGGGGCGGGAGCCAACGGAGCGGGTTCTTCAACAGTCGACATAGCGTTTTACGGTGATAGTGGAAAAATGGTCTCTTGTCCGCGGGGCGACCCCACGCTTCAGTTTTCAAATCGTCTCTTACTTGACAGCCAGTTCCTTGGCTTCAGGCATTTGGGCCTGGTGCGGGTGGTCGGCGCCGGTGTAAACCTTGAGCTTGCTAAGCATCGCCACGGAAAGCTTGTTCTTAGGCAGCATCCGCCGCACGGCGTCAACGAGAATCTTTTCGGGCTTGTTCTCACGGCGCTCAGCGGCGGTTTCGGAGCGGAGCCGAGTGTAACCGGTATACCAGGTGTATTGCTTCTGCTCCCACTTTTTGCCGGTGAAAGCGACTTTATCCACGTTGACGACAATGACGTAATCGCCGGTGTCGACGTGCGGGGTGTACGTGGGGCGATGTTTGCCCATTAAAATCACGGCGATATCGGAGGCGAGCCGGCCGACCACCTTATCGGTGGCGTCAACCAGCCACCATTTTTGCTCGACTTCGCCCGGTTTGGCCATGTAGGTCTTCATATTACACTCAGTTTGGCAGGTGCCCAAAATTTGCGAAACTACCAAGATAGCGAGATTGCCCCGACAGTTCAAGGCGTCTGATTTATGGTTCATCTGGATGTTTTGCCAGGAGCGGGCAAAGCGATGGCCCCTTGCCTGGCCGCGGCCTACGGTAGCTACTACGAAAAGCTCCAGCAGGCGGCGGAGATTCCCACCATCAGTCTCGTTCAAAGGCCAACGGCTGCTCGGCACGCGGATCGCGAATGCGAATCGAGACTTTGCCGGCGATCAAGTCGTCGAGCAATTGACCGACGACCTCCGCCCGCCACCCGACCGACAACAGCGGTGGATCGCGCTCGTCCCCTTCAAATTCGCCCAACTGCCAGGCCACCAGATCTCGCACGTCGTTGGCGGTGCCGACCAGGCTGGTGGCCACCTCCGCCGCCCGGCAGATACTGCTCAAGGCGGAAGACAGAAACTGCCCCAGCATCGTCAACTGCGAGCTCGCCTCGCGACGCACGAGGCTGGGACACGACGCGTCCGGCACGTTAAGCCCTTTTTCAATGGCCTCGCAGAGGCTCGGCAATTGCCGCACCAGGTCGCCGCGTTCCATGCCGCGCACCGCGCGCACTTGCTTGGGGTCGGCACTGCGGCGCTTGGCAAGCTCCACAATCAGATCGTCGCGCAGCACACGGCGCACCGGGCAATCGCGCCGCGCCGCCTCGCGATCGCGCCAATGCCAAAGTTCGCGCACAATCGCCTGGCTGCGAACCGACAAACCCGAACTGCCCGACACTTTGCGCCAGCGTTCCCGGCGGCGCGATTCGTCAATCTCATCGACAAAGGCGGCGGTTTCACTCGCGAACCACCCCAGGCGACCAAGCTCGCCCAGCCGCGCGTGGAGGCGGTCGCGCAGAGGCGCCAGGTGGCGAACGTCTTCCAGGGCGTAGTCGATCTGCCGATCCGAAAGCGGCCGCCGCCGCCAGTCGGTGCGCGTCTCGCCCTTGCGCGGCGTGACGCCCAGCAACTTTGCAATCAAGTTCCCATAGCCGGCTGGATATTCCAGGCCAATGAAACCCGCGGCCAACTGCACGTCGAACAAATTCGCCGGCGGTTTGCCGATCGCGCTCCAACAAAAGATGATCTCCTCGCGCCCGGCATGCACGATCGTCTCGTGCCCCTCGCCCGCGATCCGCTCCCAAAACGGCGTCAGATCGCCGACGGCCGGCGCGTCGATCACCGCCAACTCGCCCGCCGCCGCCACCTGCACCAGGCACAATTGCGGCCGGTAGGTATGCTCCGAGACAAACTCCGTGTCAAAGGCGATGGCCGGGCAATCGGCGAGCCGTTGGCAGAACTCAAGCAGCTCGCGTTCGGTGGTGATGATGGGCGCCATCAGAGAAAAAAGATCCAAGTGGTGAGCAAAAACAAGGGTATCAAAAAGACGCCGCTATAAACCATGTAGCCGAAGAAACTGGGCATGCGCACGCCCGATTTCTCGGCGATGGCTTTGACCATGAAGTTCGGGCCATTGCCGATATACGTGTTCGCGCCCATGAAAACGGCGCCGAGGCTGATGGCCGCCAGAAAATCGTTGAGAACCCCGGCGGTGCTTGGCCCCTCCGTGGGCAAGGCACGGGCGGTTTCAAAAAACACCAGGTA
>DASVGM010000804.1:0-14690 GCA_036379555.1 Pirellulales bacterium
ATCGCCGACCCCCGCGTCACCGTCGGCCCTGACGGCGTGCTGTTCGGCTGCCGTTACTTGAAGGGAAACGTCGAAACCGTGGTCTCGCTCAAAGCCGAACCGTCCATGAGCGAGCCTAACGTGCTCAAAGTGCGGCTAAGCCACGCCCGGGCCGGCTCTTTTCCCTTGCCGTTGGGCGGCATTCTGGAAGGCATCGCCCGCGCCGCCGCCGACGCCAAAATTCAACTTAGCTGGCTGCAATCCCGCGGCGACCCCGTGGCCATCATCCGTTTGCACGCCGGCGATCACCGCGCCAACTATCGCCTGGAAAAACTTCAGCTCAGCGACGACGAATTGTTCGTCGCCGGTTGCACTGTCTCGCGCGAATCGGACGGCGCGCCCGCGCCCGCCAAACCGTTGGCCGCCGTCCCCGCCGGCGCGAACGAAAACCGCCAACGCTGACCGTCGCTTTCGCGCAGCAGCGCCGCGGTGCCGCGTAACCGAGCGCCGTGCAATTCCACCACCAGTTCCTGGGCGTCTTCCTTGCGCAACTGGTACTCTCCCTGATCGTAACGCGCGACCCGGCCCCGGCCGCCCGATATTTCGCCTTCGTAATCGAGATAAGCCAACCGATGGTCGGGCAATCGCTCCGCCCAGCAAGTGAAGCTGCCCGCGGGCTCCAAGGCCAGCGCCCAGGTTCGCAACACGCCATCCGCCGCGAGCATGAAATCCCAATGCGGACCCCGCGGGCAATCATGACGCAAAACCACAAATCGGGCCACAACTTACCCCGCGATTTTCATCAACACAAACGTCATGATTAAAAGCAATACGACACCAAGCGTCGCGGTGATGATATTGCGGCGCAGCCGGCGTTGCTCTTTTTCTTCGGCCTCGAACCGCCGCTGCGACCGATCGGCCTCGCGCGGCAGCGATTGACCGGCGCTCGGCGCGGCGACCGGCATCGCCACCGGCGCCGCCACGGCCGCGGCCAATGGCGGTGCGACAATCTCCTCCGGCTCACGCTCTGTATCGGGCGGCGTGCTGATCGCCGCGGCGGGCGCCATCGGCGGCGGTGCTGACTCCGGCGGCGGGACGATCCGCGGGGCTGGCGGCCGCGCGATGTTTGGCGGCGGCGGCGGAGCGACGCGCATCGCGGGCGGCGGCATCCCCGGTCTTGGCGGAGGTGGCGGAACAACCGCCCCAGGCAGCGGCGGAACGCCACCATGCGCCATACCACCCAACGGTGGCAGCACGCGACCGCCCAGCGGCGGTGGACCGGCGACTGGCGGTAAACCGGGCAGCGGCGGGCCAGGTCGCGGTGGCGGGCCAGCCACCGGCGCCCGGCCAGCGACAGGCGGGCCAGCGACAGGCGGCGGGCCTGCGAGCGGAGCGGAAGACGCGAGCGGCGGCGCTTGAGCCACCGGCGGCGGGCCGCTAAACGGCGGGCGCGCTCCAATGGGCGGCGGGCCGATAACCGGCGGCGGCGCGACCAGCACCGGACTTCCGCACTCGTGACAATGCGTTTGTCCGCCAAGCTGCGAACTGTCGATGTGCAGCATCGCCTGGCAGCGCGCGCAGGCGATCTGTATTTCTGGCATGGCAAGTTCCTGGTAGGTTCAGCCGAACGCGACGAAACCCTTATCCTAACCTAGCGTGCCACAGAGACAACCGCAGAAACACGCCCGCCGGGCCTGCGCAAAATGCCCGACTTTGATACGATCGCGAGCTGAAATTCCATACCGGACTTGTTCCGCACGGCCACCGCCGGACTTGCCCCGGTGGAAGCGCTGACTGACGTGCTAGAAGGAACGCCCCGCCAGATGCTTTCCGTTTTCGCGTTGCATCCGCTGCCTTCGGCAGCGGATGCAACGCGAAAACGGGCGCGTTCGGCGCCGAACATCTAGCCAGTCAGTCATCGCTCGACGGGGGCAAGCCCCGATCGTGGCGGAATCAATCTAGTATCAAGCAATTCGCGCCGTGACAACCAATTTTGCGCAGGCCAGGTTCATTCCACCCGAAACACCTTCATCACCTCGTCGCCCAAGTGATTGATCACCTTGACCGCGATGCGCCCGCCGGCGGGCTTGTCGAACGGCCGCGACAGGTCGCTGCGCAGCGTCGCCCAAAGATCGGCGTCGATCTCCGCCCGCAGCGTCGTTTTCAACGCCTTGTAAGGGTCGTTCGCGCCCAGAAAATAAGCCTGCCGCACGAAAAAACTCTCCTGGTTGTAGTCGCTGTCGATAAACCAGCACGCGATGGCGTCCGGGCCGTCGCTACGCACTTCGCCCGTGTTGGGATGAAACACATCGACGCCTTTGATTTTCACCTGAATTTGCCCGGCCGCCGCGGCGAGCACCTCAATGTCAGGCTCGCCGAAAATCACGAAGAGGTTTCCCTTGCCGGTGTTTTTCAGTTCGTCGGCCATGTGCAGGTCGGCGTTCATGCGGGCTTTGAGCACGAGAATGCGGCCCAGCTTGTTGAACTCCGCGGCGTGGGCCTCGTAGTTGAAGGCGCAGGCGATGAGCAGATCGAAATTGGCGTCGGCCGCCTCGCGCGCCGCCTCCACCAGGTCTTGCCGCGACACCGTGCCAAACTCCGGGCCGATGAAAACGGCCGCGCGGCGCTCTTTGCCCGCCGTGGGTTCGCCGTCGCCGGCCGCGGAGTTTTGCTCGATAAAACGGCCTTCGGCGCAGATCAACCGGCCGGGCCAGGCCGCCAGCGAACTGAAACTGATCTTGTCTTCTTTGTGCGCCTGCTGCACGCCCGCGGCGCGCAAGTTCTCCAAAATCATCGCCGCGAAATCGGCTTCGTCACCACCGTCGGAGGATGCGCCTCCCGGTCCATCCCGCATGGCACGCGGGTCGAGCAATTCGTCGTCTTCGCCGACGGCGAGCACGCGGTGCGGCGAGATGCTCTCGACGGTGAACGGGCCGGCCACGCGAACCTTCGATTTATCTTCGTAGGGTTTGTCGTAGAGATATTCAAACTCGGCCTTGGCGGCGATCGAGGCGTCGATTTCCTTTTGCCGCGCGACGCGCGACTGCCACCATTTGGCGTGGGCGGTTTTGGCCTTGGCCGGCCATTTATCGTCGGCCGCGCGCGGAATCTCCCATTCTTGCCAGTTCTGTTTGATGGTTTTGTTGAGTTCTTCGCGCAGCGGTTCGAGTTGCCGTTGAAACTTTTCCCAGATGACGTCGATTTCGGCGTTGTGCGCGATCGACCTGAGCGTGACGTGCGGCACGCGTTCATAGACGAAGCCTTGGCGCAGATCGCCGCGCGTGGGCGCGGTCGAGGGGGCGGCGCGCGTGACTTCGGCTTCTTTGCGTTGCCCCTCGCGGCTGTCGGCCAGCAGGTAATAAGGATAGCGAGCGCCCATGATCCGCGCCCGCGCCAAGGCCAGCGCCACGCGCGAGGTATCGATCGTGATCCAGCGCCGCCCCCATTGTTCGGCCACGTAGGCGGTGGTGCCTGAGCCGCAAGTGGGGTCAAGGACGAGATCGCCGGGATCGGTTGTCATCAACAAAAAACGCTCAACGACTTTCGTAGATGTCTCGACGATGTACTGCTTGTTTGCGGTGAACCCCGCGACTGTGGTGTCCGACCAGAAGTCGGCAAGAGGAAACGCGCTAAAATCGTCGAAGAACCGCACGTAACGAAGAGTGTTTCCCGCCGCTGCCAAGCGACGTGCGCGGCCCAAGCGGCGCATGCCCTCCTCGTTTGTCTTCCATCGCCCCTTTTCAGAAGGCACGAACGATGCGCCGTCATGGTCCACACGGAACCAACTCGCAGATCCCTCGCCCTTGTCGCGGCCGATGCTCTGGGCGGTCAGATTATCGCGAGCTAGAACGCGTAAGTCGCCTGCCGCAATATAAGCGGCATCGCTTCGTCCAATTGGTCGAACACGGCCGCTGTCGTCTTGCACGAACGTGTATCCGCTCGCACCGGGGCCGCCCAGTTCCTTGAGACGGTGTATGGCGCGGAACTTCAGGTGCTCTTTTGAGCGCGCGTAAAAGAGTAGATAATCGAACGATCCACCGAGAAACTCTCGCGTCGACCCCGATGTCTTCGCGAATGCGACGAGGGCGATTGCGTTGTCATCTCCGAACACTTCATCCATCAGCGCGCGGACGCGATGGACGTTCTCATCACCGATCTGCACAACGATAGTGCCCGATTGCGACAGCAACTCTCTCGCAACCGTGAACCGATCTCGTAAATAGCTTAGGTAGCTGTGAATCCCATCGCGCCACGTATCTCGAAACGCCTTCACCTGTTCCGGCTCGCGCGTGATATGGTCGGTGTTGCCGTCTTTCACGTCGCGGCTGGTGGTGGACCACTGGAAATTGGAGTTGAACTTGATTCCGTAGGGCGGGTCGATGTAGATGCACTGCACCTGGCCGCGCAGACCCTCGCGCTCGGCCAGCGAGGCCATCACCTGCAGGCTGTCGCCCAGGATCAGGCGATTGCTCCAGTTGGCGTCGTGCCGGTAAAACTCGGTGCGCGCGTCGCCATCGGGCACGCCGTTGAAATCGGCGAACAGGTCGAGCTGCGTCTCACTTGGCTTGTCTTGGGCCTGGGCCTGGCGGCGGGCCAGGTCGTCGATCAGCGCCTTGGGGTGGATTTTTTCCTGAATGTAGAGCGGCGGCGCATGCACCACCAGGTCCGACCAATCCTGCTCGTCTTTACCCCGCCAGACCAACTGCGGGTCGAGGTCGCGATTGCGGCGCTCATAAGCCACCCGCACCGGGCCGCGTTGTTCGTGTTCGATCATCGACTGATACTCGGCGGTGGGAATGTTTTTTCGCGAGGCCTCCTCATGCACGAGCGTTTCGACGGTTTTGCCCGCCGCTTTTTTGGGTGTTTTGGGTGGGGCGGTTTTTTTGGGTGTTTTGCGTTTGGCCATGACGTCGGTTCGTAATCAATCATTCGATGACGTTGCGGTCAACGTCGGTACGTCCATCGCCCCATCATATCGGCCGCGCCGCGGCGCGCATATCGTCGCTCCAGCTCCCCGCCACGCACGGGGCTTGTCCCCGTCGAGCGCTGACTGACCGGCTAGCGCCGTTCCTCCGCGCGCCCCCTTTCCCGCGTGCGTCCGCCGCCTGCGGCAGCGGTCGCACGCGGAAATGGAAAGTAGGAGGGGATGCGATCGGTTCTAGCCGGCCAGTCGCGGCGTCCACGGGGGCAAGCCCCGTGGAGGCCAAGCAACGGCGCCATTTCGTTGGCCGTCAAGCGACGTTCCAGCTCCCCGCCACGATCGGGGCTTGTCCCCGTCGAGCGCTGACTGACCGGCTAGATCGTCGTCGCTCCGCGCGCCCCCTTTCCGCGTGCGTCCGCCGCCTGCGGCGGCGGTCGCACGCGGAAAGGGAAAATAGGAGGGGATGCGATCGGTTCTAGCCGGTCAGTCGCGGCGTCCACGGGGGCAAGCCCCGTGGAGGCCATTAAACCGCACCATTTCGTTGACCGCCAATCGTCGTTCCAATTCCCCACCACGAGCGAAGCCTGCCCCCGTCGAGGCCCCTCATTCTCGAAGCCGGCGGCGTATGGCATCCAAATCGTATCGGCTAAAGGTTCCCGCATAAAAGCCATATTGAAACACCGGCTTCATGCCAACGGCATAAGCCAGGTTGTTCATGTATGCCAGCGCAACCTCTTGCGGAGATTCCGACAACCGGCAACCCAAAGCCACGTGCAGATGATCGGCGACGATGCGCCCCGTGCCAATCAGATGCCCCTTCTTGGAAGCAACCGCCAGGAGCATCGCCCGGCGCGCCTCAAGCACTCGCGGCCGAACTTCAAAGCCACGATCTCGGCCAACAAAAACCAGGTGCAGATTGTAGCAAAACTGCGCATGCCCGCTCGTGCGAGGTTGCGCGAGCGCCTCTTTATCGCCGTCGATGGCGAGCGCCTCGAATTGCTCTTGCACGCGCGGATCGGCCATCGGATGGTGCCGCGTCTGATCGGCGATGTAGCGGTCAATCGTATTCCAGTTGGCGCCGCCGACACTCCACAGGCCGTAATTGCGGCGAAAGGCTTTTGGTATTTTACCTCTGACAAGATATTGCAATCGGCCCTTGACGCTGCGCACCGCGTCGGGCGGCGCCGTTTCCGGGTGCGTGCTGATGAGAAACTGACTTGCATTCGTGTCGGTCAAGCGATGTTCGAGCAGATGGACGCCATCGGGTTTTGTCGCTTCACGGAGGGGAGAGAGCCATTCGCTATCGGGAGGCGGCGATGCATTCCAAAAGACCGTCAGCGACCAATTCAATTGGTAGGCCGCTTTGCAATTGTCGGCCGTGTAAATTGGCTGAGGGTGAGACATGAGTTGAATCTCGGTCTTCCGCCACGATCGGGGAAGTCCATTAAACCGCGCCATTGCGTGGGCGGTCAATCGTTGTTTCACATCACTCGCCACGCACGGGGCTTGCCCCCGTCGAGCGCTGACTGACCGGCTAGATCGACGTTCCCGCGTGCGTCCGCCGCCGCGGGCGGCGGACGCACGCGGGAACGGAAAAGGCGTCGAGCCGGTCTAGCCGGTCAGTCGCGGCGTCCACGGGGGCAAGCCCCGTGGAGGCCATTTGCCCCGCACCCCCGTGCTTCATCCCACCGCGCCGGCCCGCCCCAATACCGCACCGCGTCCCGCCGCCTCAATCATCTCGTTGAACTTCGCCGCTACCTTGGCCTCAAAATCGCCCTCAATCTCATACACGTCACGGAACTCGGCGAAATCCCAACGGCCATGACCGCCGAGGTTGTGTACGCCCGGAACCCAATAGGTTTCCATCGTCGCTTTCTTGTCCTTGGCGTCCTCGCCGCGAAAACCCTTGATCTCGACCACCAGATGCAAGAGATCGTCGTCGCCGCGGCCGTCGTCAACGAGCACGATAAAGTCGGGCCGATAACGACGTGACTGCGAACCAAAACGATAAGGCACCTCAAAACCAAGGTTGTGGTTTTTCACGTAGGCCCGCACGCGCGGGTGCGCCTCCGCCACGCGGCAAAACTCGGCTTCCCAGTCGCTGTCTAAAATCACCCAGTTGACGTGGCAACGCCGCGCGTCGGTCTGCCAACGGTCGCGCTTCGAGGTGGTGAAATTCACGTGAGCGGTCGAGCCGGTCGGGTTGTAAGGATCGAGCAACGCTTTGATCGGGCTGCTCCCTTCGTGCCGCAGGGTGATGCCGCGCGTGATCCGCTCGCACGCCATGTCGGCCAGTTCCTGATACATAAGCTGGGCCGGGTAGGTGTGCCCTTTGCAAACCAGGCAACCGTCGAGCCACTGTTTGGTAATGCCCTTAAGCTGGCCAAAAAGATGCAGCTTGGGCTGCTCGCCCGGATCGCGCCACTTGGTGTACAGCAAACGCTTGGTGACGTGATACAACAGCGTCGCTTGCCGCAAATCGCCGGTGTGAACCAGGCTCAGGTCCACCCCTTCGCCAATGATGCCCTGGTTCTTCGTGATCGACGGCCCCACCAGGTCGGGCGTCAACTCCAGCACCGAGTCGTCGTTGAACTCGGCCGAGAGGCGTTCTTGCGGCAACTCGACACGATAACCGGCGACCCGCGGAAAACGAATCTCCAAAGCGTCGCGATCGGGCCGCACGGCCTTGACGTGGATGGTTTCGCGCGGCGGTTGCGGCGGCGCCACGACCGGCTTGGCGGTGAAGTCGAAGGGAATGCCGAGAATGTCGGCGTATTCGACGTTGAAGAGTCCTTCTTCGTTCAGATCGTACGATTGCCGGCGCAACGCGCGGCCGATGACTTGCTCGCACAAGAGCTGCGTGCCGAAGGCGCGCACGCCCAGCACGTGGGTGACGGTGTTGGCGTCCCAGCCTTCGGTGAGCATCGAGACGGAAACCACGCAGCGAATCGCCTCGCCCAGCCGGCCCTCTTTGCCGACCGTGTTCATCACCTCGCGCAGCAGGTCTTGGTCGGTGATGTTGTCGGCTGCCCGACGGTCGCCGGTGCGCTCGACAATCTCGCGGCGGAAGCGCTCGATTTCGTCGCCGGCCATGGTGCGAAAATCTTTGTCGAGCGCGTCGCCCGACTCCAGTTGCTCGCTGTCGATGAGCAAGGTGCGCGGGCGCGGCAGTTGGTTGCCGTTCTCGTCATAGTTGCGGAACAAGGCCAGGCGGCCGTTTTCCAGTGTCGTCGAACCGTCTTCATTCGCGCGCTGAAAGCCGGAAATATAGTCGTACACCAGTTTCGAGGCCGACGTGTTATTACACACCACGATGAAGCAGGGCGGCACGCGCAGGCCGTGTTGCCGCCACAACTCAAAGGTTTTTTCATAGTGGCCGTAGAGCGCTTCCAGGGCCGTTTGCAGTTCGACGGGCAGGTTGAGCGGGTCGAGCGCGGCGGCCTTGCCGCGCCCCTTTTTGGGCATGCGGTCGCGAATGTGTTCCCAGAGATTGCGAAACCGCGGCATCTCTTCGCCGGGAATATTGTCGGCGACCGGCACGCGCGGCAGCTTGACAATGCCGCACTCGATGGCGTCCATGAGCGAAAAGTCGCTCATGGTCCAAGGAAACAAAGTGCCTTCGGCGTAGCCCGATCCGCGCAAAAAGAACGGCGTGGCCGAGAGATCGATCACGCGGCGGAGGCCAAGATTGCGTGTGACGATCTCCAGGCCGGAGATCCAGAGCCGCGCGGCCTGATTGCGGTTTTCGGCTTCTTTGCGGTCGTCGCCGGTCAGCGCCAGGTCGTCTTCGTCGTCGGGCTTTTCGCGATAGCAGTGGTGCGCCTCGTCGTTGAGCGCCAGGACGTTTTTCAGGCCCATCAATTCCGGCATGACGCGTTGCAACATCTGGCCTTCGGTTTCGAGCGTGTTGAGCGGCGCGCCGCGGCCTTGTAACAGCGCGCGGCCGCCTTTCGACAGCTCCAGACGCTCGCGAAGCTTGAAGGCGTGATAGTTGGTGATGACGATTTTGGCCCGATCGAGGTCGCCCAGCATGTCGCCGGGCACAAGCTCGCGGCTTTGATAATAGCTGTCGGGGTCGTTCGGTTTGAGCACGCGCAGGCGATCGCGAATGGTCAAACCGGGCGACACGATGAGGAAGCCGCGCGTGAAGCGGTTGCTGTTGGGACGGCGCACGGCGTTGATGGTTTGCCAGGCGATGAGCATGGCCATGACGGTGGTTTTGCCGGCGCCGGTGGCGAGCTTGAGCGCCAGCCGCATCAGGCCGGGGTTGGCCTCTTCATTCGCCCTGGCGAGATGATCGAGAAAACGCTTGCCGGTTTTGCCGTGAGGGGCCACTTCAGCCAGCCAGATGGCGGTTTCCACCGCTTCGACCTGGCAAAAGAAGGGGCGAACATTGTTGAAGGCGTGGCGCCGCCAATGTTCGAGCAGTCGGGCCGTTTCCGGCGTCACTTGCCAATCGTTCGCGTTGGGCCACGCGCGCCACTGGGCGACCTCTAGGCGAATCGCGTTGATCAGCGACGCCTGATCATATTGTTGCTTGGCGCTGGAGATGCCGGCATCCTCCTGGTAGACGATGTCTCGCTGAGTCGCCTCCGTTTGATCGGACGATTTCCGTTTCTTCGGCTTGGGGATGGGCGTGATAAAGTCGGCCGGGCGGCGGTTTTCGAGAACGCGCTGCGTCGGTTGGCCGTGGGCGTCGAGCTCCCAGTGTCGAGCGGGACACTCGTAAGGCGAGTTGATGACGGGACGTTCAAAAAATGGGTTTGGCATGCGGGCGCGCAGCGGTGAGGGAAAGGATCAAGCGATTTGACAACGCTCGCGGTGGAGTGTCAATCGGCCTTGACGGCGCCGGGCTACCCCGCATTGCCCACCGGCCCGTAGCCGACTTCGTGAGAAGTCGGGCCGGTTTCACCTGCTCTGCCCCCTGCCGGCTTGCCAACGTGTTTGTTGAAGATGCCCTCGGCTTGCCCGAGGGAGTTTTCACGTTGGCCGTCTACAGCGTGCCCAACGGCGATAGTTTGGCGAGTCGCGGCAAGGCGGGCGGTTTATTGGGCCTGACGCGGGCCGGCCGCGGTCGGAATGCGGCCGCCCGTACACAGGTTGCTATTGGAGATCGGCGACGGACAGCTTAAAACGCTCATCGTCGAGCTTGACGAACCGGGGCGGAGTCGTCGGCGCTCGACTGGGCAGAAAAAATTGGAATGGCTTTTGGAGACCCTTTGCCAGCCTTCCCTCGCGGCCCCGCGCCTTGTCCGATCCGCGTCGGGCGATGCGACCGCGTGGCGGACTTGCTAAAGATGGTCGTCCAGAAGCGGCGCCGGCGGGGTATTTCCCGGCCCACGGATGAGCAAGGATGCTCCTAGCCGGCTCGGTCTTGGTAAAATGTAGTTCATGCTTTTACCCACGACCATCATCGACCTAGTTTTGTTTTCGCGCCGCTCGGCGCTGGAGGGAACTTGAAATGCACCATTCAGATCAGGATCTTTCGGAATTGGTTGCAACGGGCAAGGCCCAGGGCTACTTGACCTACGACCAGGTGAACGAATATTTGCCCGATGAGGCGGTGAATCCCGATAAGCTCGACAGCTTGCTCGTGGCCCTGGAAGAAATGGGCATTGAACTGGTGGAAGAGGCGCCCGATCCGCGCGCCCGGGAAATCGAGCGGTTCGAGCGATCGCATGCCGAGCCTGATGCGGCCGAGTTGGCGGCCATCGAACGCGAAGTGGCCCGGCATGCCGCCGCCGAGCGTAACGCTGCAAGGCGCGGCGCCGAGGAGCGGGGCACGGTCGAGTTCGCCGATGACGACTCGATGCCTTCCAGCTTGAATGAGCCGGCGAAGTGGAGCGACGACCCGGTGCGGATGTATCTCACGCAGATGGCCGTCATTCCGCTGTTGACTCGCGATCAAGAAATCAGCCTGGCCAAGAAGATTGAAATCACGCGCAAGCGTTTCCGCCGCACGGTGCTGTCATGCAACCTGGCCATGCAAAACACCATCGAAACCCTGCATAAAGTGCATGAGGGCATTCTGCCCTTCGATCGCACGATCAAGGTTTCGCTCACCGAGTGCCTGACCAAAGAGCAAATCATGGCCCGCATGCCGCACAACCTGCGGACGCTGGGCTATTTGCTGGAACAAAACCGCCGCGATTTCCGCACGGCGATGAACAAAAAGCTGCCGCGGGCGGATCGCCTGGCGGCGCGCAAACGATTTTTGTCGCAACGCGCCAAGGCGCTGACGTTGGTCGAGGAGCTAAGTTTGCGCACGCGCCGCGTGCAGCCGATGGTGCGCGAGTTGGAGCAGATCGCCGCGCGCATGGAAGAACTGCAATTCCGTCTCAAGGCCGTCGCCGGAAACACGTCCGCCAAGGACGCTCGCGCCAACCTGCGCAAAGAGTTTCGCGACCTGCTCATGACCACGCTGGAGTCGCCGGCAGCCTTGCGCCGCCGCTGCGACACGATGCGGGCGCAGTACGATGAATATGAGCGCGCCAAGCGCGAACTCTCCGGCGGAAACCTGCGGCTGGTGGTTTCCATCGCCAAAAAGTATCGCAACCGCGGCCTGAGCTTTCTCGATTTGATTCAAGAGGGCAACACCGGGCTGATGCGGGCGGTCGATAAGTACGAGTATCGCCGTGGCTACAAGTTTTCCACCTACGCCACCTGGTGGATTCGGCAAGCCATCACGCGGGCCATTGCCGATCAGGCCCGCACCATTCGCATTCCGGTTCACATGATCGATGTCCTCTCGCGGTTGCGAAACGTCTCCAAGCGGCTGCTGCAAGAGCTTGGCCGCGAGCCGACGACCGAGGAAACGGCAGAAGCGGCCAACATCAGCCTCGACGAAACCCGTCGCGTGCTGACCATTGGCCGCCATCCGGTGAGTCTCGATCGCCCGGTGGGCGAAAGCGAGGACAGCGCCTTTGGCGAATTCATCGAAGATCACGGCACGCAAAGCCCGATGCGTTCGGCCAGCCAGTGCATGCTGCGCGACAAGATCGAGGGGCTGCTGAAGACGCTCACCTATCGCGAGCGCGAGATCATCCGCTTGCGCTATGGGTTGGGCGACGGCTACACCTACACTTTGGAAGAGGTGGGCCGCATCTTCAAGGTCACGCGTGAGCGCGTGCGGCAGATCGAAGCCAAGGCCGTGCGCAAGCTGCAGCATCCCGTGCGCAGCAAGCAGCTCGAAGGCTTTTTGGAAGGGATCGCGAGCTAGTTCGATCGCTCCGTCATGGGGCGGCCGGCAGGGGTTGTCGCGACGGACGCCGCCGCGCACGACCGGCAGGCCGCCCCACGACAGATGCGAATTCGGTTGTCGTGCGCCGATGTGTTTAATACTAGATTCACTCCGCCACGATCGGGGCTTGCCCCCGTCGAGCGGTGACTGACCGGCTAGATGTACAGCGCCGAACGCGCCCCGTTTTCGCGTTGCCTCCGCCGCCGAAGGCGGCGGAGGCAACGCGAAAACGAAAAGACTCAGTCGGAGGACGTTCGTTCTAGCCAGTCAGTCAGCGCTCCCACCGGGGCAAGCCCGGCGGTGGCGGCGCGGAACAAATCCGGTATGGAATCTCAGCTCGTTATCGTATTAAAGTCGGGCATTTTGCGCAGGCCACACCCACCCCAGGGGCTGCCGGCTTGCGTCCGAATTGCAGCAGAGAAAGCCGATT
Source organism: Pirellulales bacterium (assembly GCA_036379555.1). Classification (GTDB taxonomy): domain Bacteria; phylum Planctomycetota; class Planctomycetia; order Pirellulales; family JAICIG01; genus DASSFG01. The sequence goes on from DASVGM010000804.1 coordinate 12,571, forward strand.
TCACCCGCCGCGGTTGCGATAGAGCGCAGGTTCGACCGCCGCGGCCATCTGGTCGACGTCGGCGTCCACGTCGAGAAACTCGCGCACACGCTCGGCGTGCGGACGCGGCTCGCTGAGGAGTTGGTTGTAGCTGATCGGCAGCACGCGCATGTTGGCTTGCCGCGCCAGCCAGGCGCGCAATTGCTCCAGGTGCGAGGTGAAGGCCCCGCGCATGTCATCGCGAGGCGCCGCGGGCCGGCCCAGCCGCGCGAGCATCTTGTCTTGAGAGGCCAGCATCTCGTCGAACTCACGCTCCATGAAGATGATCCGATAACGCTCAGCGGCGGGCAAATGGTAGAGCAGTTGTGAAACCATCTTAAACGCCTTGCCCCGCGTGCCCGGCAACCAGGAAGTGTCGCGCTGGATGGACTTCACGATCTCAAACTCGTAGTATCCCTTGGGATTGTCGATATCGGCCGTGCGAGCGCCGTCGGTGACCACCTCGATGCCGCCGCGGTCGAGCATTTGCATCATCAGCGACGTGCCGGAACGCGGCAGCCCGGAAACAATCATAATCTCGGTGTTCATAGTTCACATGTTGACGTTCAAAACTCGGCGAAAAGCGAAGCCCGCGGCCATCGAAACCACGAGCCAATAAACCACCCACGTATCGGCGCCGCTGGTCCACGACGAGCGTGGCGGATAAGCGATGGCGATGGACTGTATCGGCGAGGCGCGATCCAACGGCGTCTCCGCGGGATTCAACAACGCATCGCCCAGGTTCCAGGCGGGCCGCAACGAACTGACGCGCATCAAGCGGTCGCCGACGGCCAGCTCTTTGCCGGCCGCTCGATCGCCCACGCGAAACACAAGCTGATGGCGGCCCGGCCGCAACGCCTTGATGCGCCAACAAACCTGCCGTTCGCTTGGCACTTGTAGCGGCCCAACGGGCACTTCGATGGCGGCGTTCGGCTCCAGCCGAGCCGCTGAAACCGCGGCCGTGTCAGCAACATTCAGCGTGACCACGGCCTCTTCGTCGACGTTCAATGGCCGCGACTGAAACCAGAGCGAGAGTTGCCCGAGCGCGAGCAGCACCGGCGCCGTCATCACCAGCATCGGCACGACGGCGAACAAGGCCAGCCGCGTCGCCCCCCAGAAAACGCCCGCCTGCGACCGCAACACAACCGGCGTATTTTCCTTGAACAGCTTGAGCGCGAGCAGATTTGCCTTGACGTCGTCTTTAACGCTCTTAATGGCGGTCTGGTTCGACGTGTATTTGAAAACCGCCAACAGCGCCACACCGCTGACCACCGCGACCGCCGTGGCCGACAACCAGCCAGGCAGCCAGGCGACGGGCGCGAGCAAGACACCGCCCAGCGCGTTCGCGCAGGAGTTCAGCCAAACCACAATGGTGGTCAACAGGTCTATCACTCGATGTATCCCAGTCCGCGAAGTTGGTCGGCCACGCGGCTTTCGGCGTCGTCGGCGCTCTGTTTTTTCAGTTCGTTTTCGACGCAGTGCGCGATGAACTCTTCCACACCGCTGTAACCGGCCTTTTCCGCCGCGCGCTGTGCGCGGTCGTAAAGCCCATCGTCAAGTTTTATTTTCATCCGGTTGCACCTCTGGTTTTTGACATCGGCCCGCGTGAAGTATAAACCTTTGCCGCGCGACGCGGCAACCAACAGCGGTTCAATGACGGTAGCGGAAGATGCCCTCGGCTTGCCCGAGGGAGTTTCCCGTTGGCCGTCTACAAAGTCGGCGTTCCCTACGCTCCCGATTTTGCCCCGCTTGGCCGCCTTCGGCGGCCAAGCGGGGCAAAATCGGGAAAAGGGGCGTGAGCAACGCCCGATTATAGACGGCAAACGGGAATCTCCACCCGGCAAGCGGGTGGCATCAGCGCTTATACTGCACGCGGGCTAGAAAGAGGCGTTTTTACGCGCTCGAGTAGGATGGCCTTCCCAGGCCGTCACCCTGGCTGGTGACGGGCCAGGATGCCCATCCTGGCCTGCGCGAGATCGGTTGTCGTGCCCCGACTTGTTTGACACCAGATTCATTCCGCCACGATCGGGGCTTGTCCCCGTCGAGCGCTGACTGATTGGCTAGATGTACGGCGCCGAACGCGTCCCCGTTTTCGCGTTGCA
>DASVGM010000805.1:0-5150 GCA_036379555.1 Pirellulales bacterium
CGCTTTGGTAGCTCTGTCGCTTGCCGCTCCCGGTGCCCGGCACACTGCCACGGCACCAGAGCTTGACGCCCGTGCCGCTCGGCGAAACTTCCGTGTAGGTGGCGAACCGCTCAACAATCTCGCTTGCCCACGGTGCGATACTGCCGTTGCCGGGGTCGCGGCAAGAATCAAGGTCGACGCCGACGATGCCGCCGTCGGCCGCAAACTCAAAGCCGATTCCGGCCCAAGGCGGTCGTCGTGGCGACTGGTAGGTTTCCAGCGCGAGCTCAAACGCGCCCCACGTCGCGGGGTCGTTCGCTTTCGCTCTTCGGCGGCCGTCGGGCGTGTAGGGGATTTTGGTCGGTGTCGAGCCTTTGCGGCGCGCTTCAAGCGCCCAGCAAACCCACTGGGGCAACGCTCGCAATTCAGCGGGAACCGATTCTGGTAGCACCGTTAGCGGTGTGGTAGGATTGTTCAAAGTAATCTCTTTCTCACGGGCCGGCCCGCTCGCAAAAGCGCCGGCCCGTGCTGTTTAGGTGGTGGTGGTGGTGTCTCTCTGTGCTTGCCACTTTTCACGGGGCGGCGCTCCGGCCAACAGCCACTCGCGCAACTCGTCTACGCTCCACGCCAAGCGGCGCCCAAGACGCATTGGCAACGGCAGCCGGCCGCTAGAGTGCAGCGCCCAGCCGTGCCGCTCGCTCACAGACAGCAGCCGCGCTACGCCGTCCATGCCGACGGCCAGCTTGGCCAGGTCGGGCAGGGTATCGCCGACCGGGGCGGCGGTGATGGCGTCAATCACGGGCCACCCCTTCGCTCGATTGTTGGCGGCGCTCTTCGTCGGCCGCTTGCGAGAGTCTTAGCTGGCGGCGCAGCAACCGCGCTTCGCGCAGCGTCTTGGCCAGTGCCGCGCGGATGGTGCGCGGCCGCGGAATGTCGCGTAGCGGCGGGTCGGGCGGGATCGGTATCGCGTTCATGCGGCCGATTGTCGCACGCCGCGCATCGCAAACCCGTCGCATTTAATGCGATTTTTTTGCGATGGAATTGCGATGGAATTGCGATGCTTTTGCGATGCCGTTGCAACAGAGAATTGCAACGAAAAGAGAATCGCTACGGTCGGTCTATCAGCAACCGCACGTAATCGCCGTTCGGCTCAACGGTCATGCGGACCCCGTTTTCTAGCAGCCTCTCATTGGTTCGCGAAATGAGTGAAGGAAGGCGGGTCGATTGCGCCTCTTCGTCGCCCCACACCGTCATGGAAACATTACGTTTCGTCGCCGTGCATCGCTCTTGCTGCCAAAGAAAATCCACCAGCCGGAATTGCGATGTCGTTAGCTCCGCGTGTCGGTCGCCCAGAATGAAAGAGCGCGGCGGCATTGGCCCGTCATCTTGGGCGCTCGCGTGCTTAATTTCAATCGCGGTGGTAACGCCGGCAGTTGCCGCCTCCACCGCAACCTTACCCTCCGGCTTCGCCACGGCCGCTACGCCGTTGCCGGCCACGACGGCGGCTTCGGGTGGCGCGTCGTTCGCCGGCATCGTGTTGACCGTCGGAAACAGCAGTTCCAACTCTTGCTCTTCATCGGGCGTTAGCTGCGCCCTAGCAGCTTCGCGTTGCCGCGCCGCTCCAATTTCTTCGTCCGGCACATCCGCAACGGCGCGAATCGTCGCCAGTCCGGCCAGGTCAGCCGGCGGCTCAAAGCCGTTCCTGATAAGCCAGTCAGCGGCTTCTTGATTCGTGAGAACGCAAGACGTTGCTTCTGCCAATAGGCCCGACTCCACATTTACGCTTTCGGTTAGCAGCGCAAAGCGGGTTCCTTGTCGGTACAGCGTTTCGGCGTCCATCAGGTTCCAATAGCAATCAACCCCGTCCCAATCGCGCCCGTCGTTTATCGGCCCCCAGTGTTCGGCGGAAACGTCAAGTAGAAGCTCTTCATTCGTCGCTTCGTCAAGCACCACGATGAAGGTCGATTGCTTTGGCATCGCCCGATCGTTCGCCTTCACAGACTCGTTTCCGGCTTTCAGCCTATCGGCATCGAGCAGCATCTCATCGGACGGCGCTTCGTTTAGCCCCTGAACACGTTCGACGGCATCGACCGCCGACACTGCGTAGCCTTTCGTGGTGAACCCACCAGACTCGCATTTGATGGTATCGCACCAGATGTAGGTATCATCTGGCAACCGATACGCCGCGTAGGCGTGGTCAACGCCGCCAGCGCCCGACGAATGCCAGCCGCGGCCTTTCCAAAGACAACAAACCTTGCCAGGCTCAAACGATGAAAGGTACTTTCCGTCATCGGTGTAGATGCCGATGCGCATCGCTTGACGTTGAAACCATGCCACCGCTTCCGCGTCCAGCAAATAATCGCAAAGGTAATACTCGTTCAAAACGCTGGTACGCCAGGCAAGCACGTAATCACGGTCGTCCAGAAAATACAGTCGCTCATCGAGTGCTTCGGCCGCGTCGTTTATGTCGCCAAGACCGTCGTACTTCGTTGGTCGCGTTGCCGGTCCCCACTGTTTCCCCCGGCGATCGATGTAAACAACCTTCTCTCCGTCTTTGACGTAGTGGGCCTCGATATACCAAAAATCCATGAATGACCCTTTGCTTGTTAGACCGGGCCGGCCCCGGCGGCGGCGCGCAAAAGGTAGGTCAGATACGCCGCCGCAAGGGCCAGATTCTTAGGGCCGCGCGCGCTTGCAAGTCGCCGACGGCCACCCGTTGCCGTTCATTCTACCGCGCGGTTTTCGTTTTGCCACGCGCGGCTTTTGAGTTTACTTCGCATCGCCGACGGCCGGCGCGCGTGGTTTCATTTGCCCTTCTGCCGTTTGGCCATCGCCTTCTTCAAGGCGCGGTCGATGTTGTCAATCGTCTTGTGCGACGTGGTGTAGGTGCCGCTCTCGATGCGCGAGATGGTTTCTTGCCGCGTGCCCGCCAACGTCGCCAACTCTTGTTGCGTCAATCCGGCCGCCCGGCGGTCGCGGATGATGTCGCGGGCCAACGAAACCCGCGCGTATTCCACGGCGGGAAAACGGCCTTGCTTGTCGGGTTTCGGCAAGGGCGGCAAGTCGTCATCGGTAACAGGCACGGTTTCGGCCGCCTTGGAACATAGCCGGTCATACTCAGCTTCGGGCAGCAAAACAAAACGCTGGCCCGCCACTTCAATACGCTGCAATGCAATCATGTTTCACCCTCGTCATAGAATCCGTCGCGATGCCCGATGCGCTCGACAACCACTTGCCCAGGCTCAACGCGAAACTGTAGGCGATAGTCGCCCGTGCGCAGCCGGTAATGTCCGGCCAGCTTGCCCGACAGGGCTTTCGCTCCGCTGACATTCGGCCAATCGGACAACCGCGCCAGCAATTCGGCCATGCGCGATTTGATGGGCTTTGGCAGGTCGCCCAGTTCTTTTGCGGCGTTGTTTTCCAGCATCACGTTGGGCATGATGCTAACATGATACCATCATGCGTTGCCTTGAACAACGCCGGCGGTTTGGCCGGCGGTGGACAATCCGCCTTGGGAGTGAAAAACCCGCGGTTGTACGTACAAATCCGGCGGGCGGCGCGTCGGGGGCCACCGGGGCACGGCGGCGCAGGGATGGTACGGGCACGACGGCAACGGGAATCGGCGCATTCCGTTATCGCATCGCCGTTTACTGCCGTTGCTCCCGTGCGATGATGCCACCGAAGCGCGCTCTACCATGCGGATGAGGGCGCCGCGGCGGTGTCGCAGAACGGGAACCAAGGCGGCGCGTCGATGCCCGTTCCTTTCGCCGTGCGAACGCCTATGGCCGCATTCGGCGCACGCATTGCCGGCGGGCACCAACTATCGGCCGATGGCAAGAGAACGCGATAATCGCAATCCACGTGCGTTGGTTTCGCCTTCTCACCCGCCCGCGCGCACGCGACACATAGGCACAGCCGCTATGGCGCGGCGGTGTCGGCATGGTGCCCGTCGCCGTTCAGTCGGGCGGCAAGCTCGGCTTCCACTTCCCGCCAGGCGGCGGCGGTGCTTTCCGCTTCCCATTGCGCCAGGCAGCCGGGGTTGCCGAGTTCGTTGAGTATTTCATCAAGTGTTCGCGTTCGCTCGCGTGCGGCCCGCTTCTCTTTCATGCGGGTTTCGACCAAAGCGATAAGCACTTGCTCCGGTTCGGTCGGGCCGGCCGGCGGCGGCAATTTATCGAGGGCGGCGGCCTTGAGGATGGTCACGGCGGCCAAGACGTTCCCGCCGTCCATCGCCACGGCCATCGTATCGAGGGCTTTGGGTAGCAAGCTCCGAAGTCGGTCGGTCGCCGCGCCAAAGACTTCTTGGCGCCGCTCGTTGAGTGCGGCCTGAAACGTCGGGTCGTACAACCGCCATTTGCTCACCGTCACGCGATTCACGCCGACGGCATCGGCGGCCTGTTGGTCGGTGTCGCCGGCCACCAGCCTATCGACCGCGTTCAGTTGGGCGATGGTCAGCCCGTGTAGCCGTTTGTAGCCGTTTGTAGCATCCATAGCTCATTCCGATTTCCGAAGTCGACGTCGGGGCCGGCGCGCACTGGCCCCCGAACCCCCCTAACATTCTACGCTGGCGCCGGCGGTTTAATCGGTGGGGCAACGGCCGCATTCCCAAATTACGTAAACCTGTAGCGGGGTATATCAAAGATGGCGGTGTCGCGATGGGTGCCCCGCCGTCCGCCCCCCGTCCATGACGCGCAAAGCCTTTCGCCGCGGCACGTTCGCCCAGACACAGTAGGGTATCGGTGTCGGCAACCTTGCACGCCACGGGCGGCAACTGCCAATGTCGCTTGGATATTGAGCTTGGCGGGATAGGTGCGAACGCGAAAAGCGCCGCAGAGTAAAAACAGCATGGTTTCGTTCGGTTCAGGAAGCTAGCTATCTCCGGCGTGGCCAGCCGTCGAAAAGCTCCGGTTTTTACTCCGGTGTTCGGGCGGCCTCGACGATTGCCAGTATGGCCCGGCGGATGGCATCGGGCAGGTCGGGCCACGCCTTGACGACGGCGGGCAAACCATCGTATTTTGTTGGCAGAGCGCCAAGCAGAACGCCAAGACGCTCAGCGGTATCGTCGCAAGTGGTTTGCGGCAAAGGTGGTTGTGGAAAGTCGGCAGCGGATTGCAAATCCGCCATCGTGGGTTCGACTCCCACCAGCGCCTCTCCTTTCGCACCGAGTTTTA
>DASVGM010000806.1:0-8003 GCA_036379555.1 Pirellulales bacterium
GCGGATCGGTTTGGGTGAGCATGCGCCCGCCGAGTCGAATCGTGGGAAACATCAGCTTGCTCCCTCCGGCGTCTGAAAGCCGCTATCGGTCTGTGTAGGGTGGGCATTGCCCACCGTGGATTCCTGGTGGGCAATGCCCACCCTACGGGATTCGCCGGACGCTTGCAGTTCCAACGCTTTCTGGGCGCGGCGGCGTGCTTGTTCGGCTTTGAATTGAATCTGATCGGCCGAGGGCAAAGCGGCGAGAACTTCGGGCGGAACCTCGAAGGCGGCGGCGGCGCCTTTTAATTTATCGAGACATCGCTGCCGCTCTTTCAACGCCCTTTCATCGTCTCGTTCCCTGGAGAAACGCGATTTCGCTTTTTCGCTACGATCGCGCAACATGCTGTAAATATCGCCGCCCAATAGCGCCGAAATATCAACCTTCATCGCTTCGCGACGCAGGTCTTCGGCATTGACTTCGTCGCCGTTGATCGGCCCCGCTTTGTATTTGGGAAACATAATGGCCACCTCCGGGCAAACCCGCGAGCAAGCCGGACAATCGGTCTTGCAGTTGCTCTCGTTCTGCACCTGAATCTTGCCGTCGTTGGTCACGCCGTAGACGTCGAACAAGCAGAAACTGAGGCACTGCATGCAATTGGTGCAGCGATTGAAATCAATCACCGGAAACCAAGGCTTCCAACGACGCGGCGGCGTCGCGGTTTGGGGCGCCGGCGCGGCGAGCGTCGCCAACACGTCGTCAGGTGATTGGCCCGCGATGTCGCGAACATCTCCCTCAAGATCGGCGGGAATTTGGCCGGCGAAATTTCCCAGCATGACGCCGTCATGCGACGGCCGATGATCGTGAGTCACAGCCACCGCGGTCCCCTGCTGCAAAAGCCGAGAGAGAATCGTGCTTTGGATTTCAGGCGCCAGCGGCGCGCTATACGGCCCGACGTAAAAGTACACGCGCGGCGTTGGAGGCGAGGCGATCATTTTTCGCCCTCCGCGGTTTCGACACCATCAGGTTGCGTGAGCAGAGCGAAGGCGTCAGCGGCGGTCGCCGTCCGCATGTTTACGATCTCGGCGCCCACTTTCGGCAAAGGCGAGCCGGCCGCGGTGAACAATCCCTGCACGGCGCGCGGATAACAGGCGGCGATCCGCACACCCGGCGACTGCGCCAACCGCGCCAACGCCGGATCGCGGCGGGCCGACATTTCGCATAGGTCGGGCACGCCATCAAAATCCACGCCCGACGCCACAAGCCGCTCCAGGACGCCTTGCTTCACGTCCGCCGGAATGACTTGCGCGAACGCACAATGGCAGTAAACGATTTTGGCTGCGCGGTTGTTCTGCATGGAGGGACTCTGCATGGAGGGACTCTGGAGGCAGTCGCTTAGGCGGGGCTATCGGACGACAATTGTACCAGACGGCGCGTTGGTTGGGGGCGCCCCGGACGGAAAGATTCCAGGTGCTCTATTGTAGCAGAAAGCCCCAGCGCCGTGGCTAGCCTCTGAAGTTCTTCTGCCACCAGCGGTTGCAATGTCTCCGGCGGTCCCTCCGCCCGCAGGTTCACCAGCAGTGTTCCTGCTTCGAGCGCTTCGGCCAGGTGGTGTGACAGTTCCAGTTCGGTCTGGTTGCGAACCAGGTTGCCGGCGGCCAAATCGTTGCCGGTGTCGGGCGTCAGCGTCATCTTCAAATGAGCGATGGAAATGTCCTTTTCGTCCAGCCGTTGGCGAATGGCGTCGCCAAGCTCGACGACAAATTGATTGCCGTCAAACTCCCGGCCGCCAACCGCGGCGGAAAGGTTCAGCCAGCCCAAGAGCGCTTCGCCATCGGCGTAGACGTCGTAATCGACCTCCATCGCCTGCGTGGTCGCGTTGTGCTCGGTCAAAATAACTTGCAGCCATTCGTCCATGCCCTGGCCGTCGCGGGCGGAAACTCGCAACACCTTCGCACTGGGAAACCGCCGTTGCAATTCCTGTTGCAAGGCGTCTTGCCTCGCCGTATCGATCAAATCACACTTGTTGATGACAAGCACGTCGGCCTCTTCGAGTTGCTTCTCGAAGATATAGAGCACCTTGGGCGAAAAGGTCTTGCCGGATTCCAGCCCCAAAACACGGGCCGCGCGCAGCGGATCCAAAACCACGCTCAGCGGCGCGATCGTGTAATCTTCTCCGTACATCTTGCGCAGCGGAAACGTGACGGTGGCTTGCAGATCGGTGCAGCTTCCGACCGGTTCGGCGATGAAAACATCGGGCCGGGTGCTCGCCGTCAGTTTGTTCGAGGCATCGACCAGCGAATGGAACATGCAGCAAAAGCAGCCGCCGGTGATTTCCTCGGTCGCGAAACCATGCGATTTCAGCATGGTGGTATCGACGAGGCCGGAGCTTTGGTCGTTGGTGATGAGACCGACGCGCACGCCGCGGTCGCGCAGGCGGCGGGCTAATTGCAGAATGGCGGTCGTTTTGCCGGCGCCCAGGAAGCCGCCAATCATCAGGTAACGCGGTTTCAGCACGATTTGTCTTTCTGTAGCTGCTGTTGCTCAAGCATGCGGTCAATTGTCGCGTTCAAAAGGTCGATGTAGCCATGAACGTCGATTAGCCCGTTGGGCTGGCAATCCTCCAGGCGATACAGCCAGCCGGCAGCGTAAGGTTGTCTCTCCAGCAGGGTGGGTTCCGCCTCCAAGGCCGCGTTGCCGCCGGCAAATCGCCCGGCCGCCACGCAGTAAACCTCAGACACCGCTTTGAAACCTTCGATGCTGCCAATCGCTTGCCCCAATTCGACGCGATCACCAACCGCCACATCGAAAGTCAGCTCGACAAAATCGCCCAACATCCGTGTGGCGAATTTCGTCAATCCGACGCGGCAACTTCCCGGCCCATCTTCCGCCAGCCAGTAGTGAGCCTGCGAATAAAGCCGATCGACCGGCAAACCGGTTTTGAACCTGGCCCGTTTGTAAGGGATTGTCGACGGCAATTCTTGCGACATTACGAAATAAAACACCTACAGCGAGCTGAAGCGACGAAGTTTATTAGCCACGCATCTACAGTAGTTGATCTATTGTCGGCAAGCAACCCTGTCGGCAAGCAACCCATCACTCGCCGATGATTTTCACCAGCACGCGTTTGCGGCGGCGGCCGTCGAATTCGTAGTAAAAAATGTGCTCCCACGGCCCGAGGTGCAGCTTGCCCTCGGTGATGGCCACCACCACTTCGCGGCCCATGACCTGTCGCTTCAAGTGCGCGTCGGCGTTGTCTTCACCGGTGCGATTGTGCTGATAGCGGGCGGCCGAAGCATCGAACGGAGCGAGCTGCTCCAACCAGACGTCGTAATCGTGATGCAGCCCCGACTCGTTGTCGTTGATGAATACGCTGGCGGTGATGTGCATCGCGTTCACCAGCACCAACCCTTCGCGCACGCCGCTGGCCGCCACCAACCGCTCCACCTCGCGTTGCAACGACACAATCGCCCGTCGCCGCGGCACCTCCATCCATATCTCTTGGGTGAGTGTTTTCATCAAAACGCTCCGCCTGCTTGAAGTGGAGTGGTCAGCGATGGCATACGACCACATCTCTTGTAAAGTTAAGCACGGGTTCAATTGGTGTGATCTGTTTCACCAGAAACGGCACCAATTTGAAGCGATCGTAGCCGGCCCGCAGAGCATCCTCGTAGGTGTCCCAAACGCCGGCAATCTCGCTATCCTTGATTACCACGAATTTACCGGATGATTCCGCCAGCAGTTCGTTTTTCTTTGCACCGTAGGTCTCTAGTTCTTTCGCGAATACGTCAACCATCGTCGATCCCTCCGGAGTTCGTATTGTGGCGGGCTGTTGGAGCCCGCATAACAAAGTGTCCCACACGATGAGGCTGTTCGCAAGCAAAACGCACAGCCCTGGGTTGCTTTGTTATTCTTTTTTCTTTTCCTCTTCAGCCTCTTCCTGCTGCTTGATGTTCCAGAATTGAGCCAGGTCGCCAAACGTGCGCATGGGCGCTTTGCCCTCAATCATCGACTGGCTGATGGGCTTTGCTGGGCGCGGCTTGGCCTTGGGCCGCGGGATGGATGTCGTTTCAGGAGTCTTTTTCTGCTGCGACCGCCCAGGCCGACCATAGGGGCGTTGCTGCCCCGGAGTCTTGCGCTGCCCTCCGTCGCCTTGCTGAGCTCCGCCGCGCTGGCCGCCGCCACTTTGATTGCCGCCGCTTTGAGTGTTTCCACCCTGCCCACCGCCCTGTCGGCTGGCGGGCGCCTGTGACCGCGGCGGCCGTTGGTGCTCGCGATGCGGTTCGCCTTGCCGGCGCGTGCCAGGCTTGATCATCGTCAAGGAGACGCGGCGGCGGTTTTTGTCGGCCTCCAGCACCCAGACGTGAACAATGTCGCCGACGGCCGCCACTTCATGCGGATCTTGCACGTAACGGTTGGCCAGTTGGCTGATATGCACCAGGCCGCTGTCTTTGAGGCCGATATCCACAAACGCGCCGAAATCGACCACGTTAAGCACCGTGCCGCTAAGCTCCATGCCGGGTGTGAGGTCGTCGATCTTCAAAATGCCGCGTTTGAAGATCGGCTTGGGCAACGATTCACGCGGGTCGCGGCCCGGTCGCGTAAGCTGCGAGACAATGTCGTGCAAGGTGAGCGTGCCCGTCGCGAGTTGCGTCGCAAGCTGTTCCAGCGGCAACTTGGCGAGCCGCTGGGCGACGGCGGTCGATGTTTCTTTCTCCTTCAGGTCCGCCGTCTTGGCGCCCAGATTCTCCAGTATTTGCTCGGCCACGCCATAGCTTTCCGGGTGAATCCAGGTGGCGTCCAGCGTGTTCTCACCACCGGTGATCTTTAAGAAGCCGGCCGCTTGCACAAAAGTCGCTTCGCCAAAACCTTGAATCTCTTTCAACGCTTCGCGGTTTTTGAACGGGCCATGGGCGATGCGATAATCGTAAACGCGCCGCGCGGTGAGCTGGTTCAGGCCCGAGACATAACGCAACAAGGCGGGACTGGCGGTGTTCAAGTCGACGCCCACGTAATTCACGCACGAGGCCACCACGGCGTCGAGCGAATCTCGCAAGTGCTTGGCCTTGATGTCGTGCTGATACATCCCCACGCCGATGTTCGGCGGGTCGATCTTCACCAACTCGCTGAGCGGGTCTTGCAACCGGCGGCCGATGGAAACGGCGCCGCGGGCCGTGGCGTCGTAACCCGGCAACTCTTCACGTCCGGTGCGGCTGGTGGAGTAAACGCTGGCGCCGGCTTCGTTCACCACGACATAGGCCAGGTTGAGATCGGCCAAGCCGTTCTGCTCCGGGCCGGCGGCGATCAGGTCGCTGATCCATTGCTCCGCCGCGCGGCAGCCGGTGCCGTTGCCCAGCGCCACCACGGTAAGCTGGTGCGTGCGCACCATCTCCGCAGCCTTGCGTTTGCCTTCGTTTCGCCGCTCTTCCGAACCGACGATGTGCGCCACGCCATGCGCCAGCACGTTGCCAAATTCATCCAGCGCCACCAGCTTGCAGCCGCTCTTAAATCCGGGATCGACCGCCAGCACGCGCGCCTCGCGCACCGGCGGCTGCAACAGCAAGTTGCGCAGGTTGCGGGCGAAGACTTCCACGGCGTGCGCCTCCGCTTTATCGGTCAGTTCGCGGCGCACCTCGCGTTCGAGACTGGGCAGAATCAGCCGCGCGAGCGCGTCTTGCGCGCAACCGTGCAGAAAATCAGCATGCGGATGGTCGGCGGGAATCAGTGTTTCATCCACCAGCTTGCGCATGGCGTCAAAATCAGCGTCGATGCGCACGCGCAGGGCCTTGGCTCTTTCGCCACGATTGATCGCCAGCACGCGGTGCGGCGGCACTTTGCCAATCGCCTCGCTGTATTGAAAGTAATCGCGAAAGTCCTTGTCGTCGTCTTTCTCTTTGGCCTTTTTCTTGTCCTTCTTTTTCTCCTTCGTCTTTTTATTGACCCCCTTTTGGGCTTTGGCTGGCTGCGGTTTGCCGGCGTTGGTCGCCGGAGCCGACTGGGCTACAACAACCGCGTCGGGTGACGGAACGTCGCCGCCGACGGCAACATCACTGCTCGTAACCTCGCTCACCACGGCGACATCGAAAAGGGTGTTTGATTCACTCGCTGAGGCGATCACCGGTATTTCGTCGTGCGGCGCGGTGACGGAATGCGGTTCGTCGCTTTCGTCGGCAGACAACGCCGAAACGATTTGTTCGGCGGCCGGCGCCGTATGCGAGATTTCAGAGCCTATCTGAGAATCCTGGTTCGGCTGCGGCTGCGCGACCGTGGGGTGGCTCGCCGAGCCGTCGTTTGCTTCAGACGGGCCGGCGGCCCGCCCCACAGTTGAGTTTTCGGATAGGCTCTCGTCCGCCGACTGCGCGGCGGCCGTTTCCACCGGCGCGTCATCGTCATCATCCGGAAAGAGCGGCAGATACTCTTTAACGGGCTTGGCCGGCATTTGATCTGACGGCCCCGGCTTCTCGGCGGCCGCCGCGGCTTGCGCCGTTTGCTTGGGTTGCTCCTTGGTTTCGCTCTCGGTTCGGGTGGAAACCAGCTTGCCGGTATGCTCATAAATAGCTCGCAGGCCGCCTCGCAGATCGGCCCGCTCGCTGAACCATTCGGCCAGAATGTGGCCGGCCCCCAACAGCGCGTCGGCCGCAGTCGAGACCCTGCGATCGACGCTGATGAACTCGGCCGCCCGCGCGTCGAGATCAGCGCACGTCTGGCTGGCATTGAGAATCTCTTCCGCCAGTGGTTCCAGGCCGTGTTCGCGGGCGACCGTGGCCAGCGTTTGCTTTTTGGGTTTGTACGGCAGGTACAAGTCTTCGAGCCGACGGTTGCTGTCGGCGGCTTCAATGGCGGCGGACAGTTCGGGCGTGAGCTTGCCCTGCGAGTCGATCGAACGCAGAATCGTCTGTTTGCGCTCGGCCAACAGGCGCAGCTTAACCACGCGCGATTGCACCTGGCGGATCTGCTCTTCGTCCATGCCGCCGGTTTCGTCCTTGCGATACCGCGTGATGAACGGCACGGTGTTGCCGCCGTCGAGCAACTCGACGACGCTTTGCACGCGTGCGGCAGCTAATCCAAGTGCTTGAGAAACGTGCCCCAGGTCGATCGAAATCGTACTCGCCATAAAGGCTATGTGAAAATAGGAAGCGAAAGTTCGCCGCAATTGCCGCCAGGTCCGGATGGTTCACCCGCCCGTAGCCGACTTCGTGAGAAGTCCGGGCCTAGCACACAGATTTTAGCCGTTTTGGCAATCTAGGCAGTCAGGCAGCGGCTGTCAAGCGCTGTGACTGTAACAAATCGCGCGCCGTAGCGTCATACTTATAGGCGGGCGAAAGGAGCGACCAATGGCGTCGGGCGACGCGGATAGCCGACAAGAATGGGTGCTGGCGGCACTCGATACTTACGAGAGCCGCTTGCTGCGCTATGCGCAGCGGCTCACCGGCGACCAAAACCTGGCCCGTGATGTCGTTCAGCACTCTTTTTTACAGCTTTGCCAGCAGCGGCCGCGCGCTTTGAACGGCCAGCTTGGCTCCTGGCTTTACGCGGTCTGCCGCAATCGGGCCATCGACCTCAAGCGCCGCGACTGCCGGCTTGAGCCACTGGCCCAATGCGCCGAACACGACACCCCCGGCCGCGAGGCCGACCCGGCGGAGTTGCTCGAAACGCTCGATGCCGGCGAGTTGGTGCGTCGGGCAGTTAAGGCGTTGCCCGAGCGGCAGCAAGAGGTGGTGAATCTCTGGTCTGAGGGGTATACGTACCGAGAAATCAGCGAGATCACCGGGGCGACGGAGAATTATGTGCGCGTGATGGTTCATCGGGCGCTTCAGACGCTACGGGAACATCCGTTGTTGCAGCGGATGCTTGCTGAGGAGAGTGAGGCGGTGGGTAGGTGAGGGATTAGGGATTAGGGATTGGGGATGCGTTTAGACCCCATCCGCCTTGTGCGGATGGTGAATGAAATGGCGTGCTAAAGGATGCCCGCAAAGACATCCTACGACCCCATCCAGCTTGCCTGGATGGTGAATCAGATTCC
>DASVGM010000807.1:0-7557 GCA_036379555.1 Pirellulales bacterium
CGCCGGGCATTCGAGGGAATCGCTCGCCAGCCACTGGGCGCGGAATACTTTGGCGGCCTGACTTCCATCGATCTCTGGCAGGAACTTCTCGATTGTCCCGCGTTGTTTGAATACGTTCGGCGAGCGCGTCCGCATGATGGGAACGGCTGGCTGGCAGCGGCGCGACGTGCCGTCATCGAAGGCCGCTGGTCCGCCGCCATCGCGGATTATGCACAAGCGATGCGATGCCCGCGCGAACTCCCGACGGGATTGTCGGATTCAGATCTTCAGCTTGAGTATGCGGTTTCTCGCCTTTTGGCGCGCGACGTCGCGGAGTCGCGGCGCATCGCCGTTGATCTGATCGCGGCATGGCAAACGATTAAAAGTGAGGTTGCTGAATATCCGCCATTCTCAAGGTTGAAAAGGAATGCCCGGCGCGTTTGGCTATTGCCGCCGCAAGGCACGTTTCCCACGTCGCAAATCACGGCCTGGAGCCAGAACCTGGACGCCGCTCAGTTGGAATCCGCGGCCCAAGAA
Organism: Pirellulales bacterium; assembly: GCA_036379555.1. Taxonomy (GTDB): domain Bacteria; phylum Planctomycetota; class Planctomycetia; order Pirellulales; family JAICIG01; genus DASSFG01. The sequence continues at coordinate 517 of DASVGM010000807.1, forward strand.
TCACTTTTACATTATCGAGCGGGGAGATTCGATCGCGTGCTGTCGCAATCGGTCGAAGAAGACTGGCCCTTTGGCGACGATCGCGCGTGCTTCTTTTTTACGCGAGCCATGGCGCACCAGCGCCTTGGACATGGCGCGGCCGCGCGTGAATGGCTCACACGGGCTACGCAATGGTTTGATCGCCAAAAACAAGTCAGCCGCCTCGTCAGCGCTTATTCAAACGCGGCGAATCTGCTCGCGGCCGAAGCGCTGAGGAGAGAAGCGGAGGAGTTGATCGTAAAGTAGGTCCGCCTTCGACACACAAGGCTCTCGTCGCAACCCCTGCCTTTCCGCCGACCATCCGTCCGCCGAAGGCAGCGATTTTTAGTAGTAGTTCATTTGACGGTGGCAGCACATTCTGGAACGCTAATTCACGCTAATCTTCGCTAATTAAGCCTCTGAAAGTCTGCATTAGTGCTTATTAGAGTTGATTAGCGTTTCAATCTTCCCGAGACCTACGCCAAGTTACTGGGCGACGCCGGTTTATATCATGGCTTGTCTTGCTTACCTTGCATCTTAGATTCAAATGCCCGGCGAAGTTCCTGCAGCTCGCGTTTCATTTCGTCCAAGCGGCGATCGAACCGACCCTCCGGCCCGATTTGCTCGGGCGGCCAACGATGCGGCGCCATGTTGGCAGGGCCGGGCGGAAACATGCCGCCGCTTGAGCCAAACAGATACTCGGCGTATTCACGCGCTTCGTCGGGAAGCTTGTCGAGCGCGTCCTCGCCGGCTTGCCACTCCTTATCGCCTTGCTTGACCGTGACTTTCGCCGGTTTGCCGCCTTGCTTTTCAATCGTCATCGTCATGTCATCCGGCAAGGCCGGCGTAAACGATTGGCCGGGCGGCAGGACCATGCCGGGATGCCAGAGGCGGAATCGCATCGCCGCCGGCCCCTTGCCCAAGCGTTCCACCCACTCGCGCAGGGCACGTTGGTCTTGCCGTTGCGGAGCGATCGATTCCGGCCGCGGCGCCGGCTGGACCGTCAAGGTTTGCTTACGGCCGGCGCGCAGGTACTCGATTTTCAATTCGCGATCGCCGGCGCGGCTCACCGCTTCCGCCAGTGAACCTGGGTCGTTCATCGGCTTGCCGTCCACCGCCGCGATCACGTCGTGCGCTTTCAGCCCGGCATGGTCCGCCGGGCTGTCGGCCACCACGTCATCGACCAACACGCCTTGCCCTGCTGCCAGGTCAAGCTGCGACCTGAGCAAATCGGGCACTGCGACGCACCGCACTCCAATCCAATAATCGGTGGTGTTCTTGGCCGCCTCGCCGGCGGGAACGCTTTCTTCGGCATCGTCGGCGAAGGCCAACGGACCAAATACCTGCGCCGTCGCCGCAGTGGCCGCCAAAGCGACCGTCAGGCCGCAGACCGTCTTCAACCCCAAGTTTCGCCAGCTTCGCATGAGCTAAACTCCTTTACTGATAATTCCGATTTCCGACCGGTTGAACTTCGACTTGATCGACGGGCACCACCACCCGACGACCATCCCGCAAACGATAAGGCACCAACTGCCGTCGCTGCTCGACACGATGCCCCATGTGTTCCAAAGCCCGCCGCACGTTGTCCGGCATGGCCGCGGGTTCCACCGTCAGCCAGTCGTCAGTTGGCCGGCCGTCAGACAGCCGGCCATCAGATGGCCAACCGTCGGCGGCCGCCAAGGGCAGTTGTATTTCGCCGACGGCCTGCGACGAACCGCCGGCGACCGCCCCGGCATGTCGCGGACCCTGTTCCGGACGGATCGGCGACAATTGAGGCGATGATTTGTTTTCCACAAGCTGTATCGACGTGGCGCCATCGGGTGCGATCCGCTGCACTTTGCCCGCGTCGCGCACCCAAACGCCCAAAGTAAACGCCAGCGCGACACTGGCCGCCATGGCCAGTATCGTTCGCCACTGGCGAGGTCGCCCAAAGGCCGGGCGAACCACGCTTTCCTCACGCGGAGCAAGAGGGCTACTATGTTGCCGCACGGGCGCCGCCAGCCTGCCGAACACCTGCGACCAGTCCTGCGCTTCAAGAAACGCCAAGGCGCAGCGCCGCCAGCCGTCAGGCTCGCGTTCACACCAGGCGAGCAACTCGCGCCGCTGGTCGTCGGCCAGTTCGCCGTCGACGAGCAGGTCGAGCAGATACTGTTTGTCGGTATTCTCGTTATCGGTGATTTCTTGGGTGTTTCGTTCAGTCATCGTTCGACCCCGTCTTCAACCACATGTAATGCCGTAAGCTCCTGTCGCAACCGCCGCCGTGCCCGATGCAAACGGGTTTCGACGGCGCTGTGTCCGATGCCCAGATGCGCGGCGATTTCGTGGTAACTCCAGTCTTCACTATATTTCAGCAGCAATATCTCGGCGTCTCGTTGCGGCAGCCGCTCCAGGGCCACGCGCACCAGTGTCCGCCGCTCTTCGGCCAGCAGCCAATCGAGCGGATCGACCGAGCGCGAATCGCTTTCGCTCGGCCGCACGCGCTGGGCGTATCCTTCCGTCAGCTTGCGCCGTCTGCCCAATCGCCGCCGATAAAGCAACGATTGCGTGACCGCCAAACGGTAAAGCCAGGGCGAAACCTTGTTGGGATCGGCCAACGGCGCCTTTTGTTCGACGGCCGCCAACGCCACCTCCTGCATGACGTCATCAACCGCCTGGCGTTCTCCCAGCCGCGCGAACAGCACCGTGCGCAGCCAACGATCGTGCTCGGCCAGTATTCTCGGCCAATCCATTGAGACCCGCTGGCTGGGTGGTTGCCCAGCTAAGCGGTCCAGCGAACGGTCCTGGTCGGTCAAGTTCGTCATGTCACAGGGGATTAGTTGCCGCGGGCGAAAGAATCTTGCCGAGAATCTGTTTTTGACCGTGGTAACGCGAAAACACCGCATTTTATATACCCCAGAGGCCGCCTTCAGGCGGCTGGCCCGGCCGGCTCGGCGGCCAGTTCGCGAGGCAAGCGGTCTTGTAGCGCCTGCACCGTCATTCCCTCGCCGCGCAGCGCCTCCATGGCGCGCACCGCGGCGTCGGCCGCCTGAATGGTGGTGATGCAGGGAACGCCGTGCGAAACCGCCGCCGCGCGAATGCGACCTTCGTCCGTGCGCGCCCCCTTGCCGCTGGGCGTGTTGATGATGAGTTGAATCTCGCCGTCGATCAGCAGGTCGAGCAGATTTGGGTGGCCCTCTTGGATTTTTTTCACCGGCCGCACGTCGATGCCCGCTTCCGACAGCAGTTTGGCGGTGCCGCCCGTGGCGATGATCTGATAGCCAAGCTCGGTGAGCTTGCGGCCCAATGCCACCGCGTGGCGCTTGGTGCGGTCGGAAAGACTCATGAAAATCGTGCCCGCGGTGGGCAGCAACACACCGGCGGCAAGCTGGCTTTTGGCGAACGCGATCGAAAAACGTTCGCTCGTTCCCATCACCTCGCCGGTGGAACGCATCTCCGGGCCAAGCACAATATCGACGCCGGCGAATTTGACGAACGGAAAAACGCTTTCCTTCACGGAAACATGACTGGGAATCGGCGCTGAGTCATACCCTTGCTCGGCCAAGGAAACACCGGCCATGATTTTGGCGGCGATTTTCGCCAGCGGCATGCCAATGGCCTTGGAGACAAACGGCACCGTGCGGCTGGCCCGTGGATTGACCTCCAACACATAGACGTTTTGCTGGCCGTCTTCCTGCTTGACCGCGAATTGGATGTTCATCAAGCCCCGCACTTGCATCAGCCGGGCCAGTTTTTCCGTGGCCTCGCGAATTTCCGCCACCACCGGCCCCGGCAAACTGTACGGCGGAATGGCGCAGGCCGAATCGCCGGAATGGACGCCGGCCTCTTCGATGTGCTCCATCACCCCGGCCACAATCGTGCGTTGGCCGTCGCTCAGCGCGTCGACATCGACCTCGATGGCGTCTTCCAGGAAGCGGTCGATCAGCACCGGCTTGCCCTCGGCGACGATGAACGCCTCGCGCACGAAGCGTTCGAGCTGAGCCTGATCGTAGCAGATTTCCATCGCCCGGCCGCCCAAGACAAAGCTGGGACGCACCAGCGCCGGAAAGCCGACTTTGGCCGCTTCATCGCGAGCCTGATCGATATTTCGGGCGATGCCGTTGGCCGGTTGCCGTAGGTCGAGCCGGCGCAGAATCTCGGCGAATTTCTCACGGTCTTCGGCGTCTTCGATTCTATCGACGCTGGTGCCGATGATCGGCACGCCGGCCGTGGCCAGCGCCCGAGCGAGATTGAGCGGTGTTTGCCCGCCAAACTGCGCGATGACGCCGTCCGGCCGCACCCGGTCGCAAATATTGAGCACGTCTTCGGTGGTCAGCGGTTCAAAGAAGAGCAGATCGCTGGTGTCATAATCGGTGCTGACCGTTTCGGGGTTGCTGTTGACCATGACCGATTCGATGCCCAGTTCGCGCAGAGCGAAGCTGGCCTGACAGCAACAATAGTCGAACTCAATGCCTTGCCCGATGCGGTTTGGCCCGCCGCCGAGAATCATGATGCGCTTGCCGCCGGCCGGCTTGGGCGGCGTCTCATCCTCGTCTTCGTAGGTGGAATAATAGTACGGCGTGTAGGCTTCAAACTCGGCCGCGCAGGTATCGACCGACTTGAACGTGGCCACAATGCCCTGCCGCTTGCGATCCGCCCGCACCGTGGCTTCAGGCATATTGAAAATGGTCGCCAATTGCCGATCGGAAAAGCCGAATTGCTTGGCCTTCTTCAGCGTTTCGCGGCTCACCGACGGCCAATCGCCCAGGCCGCGCAGTTCCCCTTCCAGCTCGACAATCTCCTTGAGGTTGTCGAGAAACCAGGGATCGATGGCCGTCAGTTCGTACACCTCGTCCACGGTCATGCCGTCTTTGAAGGCGTATCGCAGATACCAGACGCGCTCGGCGCTAGGCACGGCGACCATGGCGCGAATCTCCTCGCGCGCCGGTTGGTTCGCCGTACCCCATAAATCCTTGCCGTCACAACCAAAACCAAAACTGCCCACCTCCAAGCCGCGCAGCGCCTTCTGGAACGATTCCTTGAACGTCCGGCCGATGGCCATCGTCTCGCCGACGCTCTTCATCTGCGTGGTCAGCTTGGCGTCGGCCTCGGGGAATTTTTCAAAGGCGAAGCGGGGAACCTTCGTCACCACGTAGTCGATGGTCGGTTCAAAGCAAGCCTTGGTTTCTCGGGTAATGTCGTTGGCCAGCTCGTGCAAGCGATAGCCCACCGCCAGTTTGGCGGCGATCTTGGCGATGGGAAAACCGGTGGCCTTTGAGGCCAACGCGCTGGAACGGCTGACGCGCGGGTTCATCTCGATGACGATCATTCGCCCGTTCTTGGGATCGATGGCGAACTGAATGTTCGAGCCGCCGGTTTCGACGCCGATTTCGCGAATCACGGCCAGCGAGGCGTCGCGCATGCGCTGATATTCCTTGTCGGTCAGCGTTTGGGCCGGGGCCACCGTGATGGAGTCGCCGGTATGAACGCCCATGGCGTCGAAGTTTTCGATCGAGCAGATAATGACCACGTTGTCGTCGACGTCGCGCATCACCTCCATTTCATATTCTTTCCAGCCGAGGATCGACTCTTCGAGCAGCACCTCGCTAATCGGCGAGAAATCAAGCCCGCGGCGGACCATCTGGTCAAACTCTTCGCGGTTGAAGGCCACGCCGCTGCCGGTGCCGCCCAAGGTGAAGCTGGGCCGCACGACGCACGGCAGGCCAATCCACTGCACGGCTTCGCGCGCTTCTTGAATGGTATGCACGGTCTGGCCGCGGCAAACTTCCAGACCGATCTTTTCCATCGCTCGCTTGAACTGCTCGCGTTCTTCGGCTTTGGCGATCACTTCGGGCCGCGCGCCGATCATTTCGACGCCGAACTCACGCAGCACGCCTTGGCGGTTCAGTTCCATTGCCAGGTTGAGGCCGGTTTGCCCGCCCAGGGTGGGCAGCAGGGCGTCGGGGCGTTCAGCCTCGATCACTTTGGCGACCATTTCCCAAGTGAGCGGCTCGATATAGGTGCGATCGGCCGTGCCCGGATCGGTCATGATGGTAGCGGGGTTTGAGTTGATGAGCACCACCTCATACCCTTCTTCGCGCAGCGCCTTGCAGGCCTGCGTGCCCGAATAATCGAATTCGCAGGCTTGCCCGATGATGATCGGACCTGACCCGATCAGCAGAATCTTGTGAAGATCGTCACGACGCGGCACAGCGCGGTTCCCTTTCCAGCGGTATATTGGTGAGTGAAATCAATCCAGGCGAAGCCTGCACTGTAAAATCCCTCAACGATACCGCGCGTGGCCGCCGTTCTCAAGAGGGCGCCGATGGCGGGCTTCACCAATTACGCCTATCGCCAAATCGTGCGGCAGTTTGGTGGTGTGGGCTTGCGGGCCACCGAAATGGTCAGCGCCAAGGGATTTTTGTCGCAGGAAGGGGGGCGGCGAGAATTGCCCGACCGGTTGTGGGGCGTCAACGACGAAGCGCGGCCGCTGGCGCTGCAAATCTGGGACAACGATCCCGCCATCCTGGCGCAAGTGGGCGCCGCGTTGGCGCACGCTTGTCAAAGCGGATAGGTCCAATTATCGAATTGGACTTCCCCTTTTCCGAATCAGAATTTCCCTCTTCCTCCCCCGTTCCTCCTCCCCCATTCCTCCTCGGGACAATTCAGCTTGCATTACCTTGGTGTCGCCCACCGCTTGAGGCGTGTAGCGACCTCTTCCATCGACGGAATGCGTTTCTCAGTCGCCTTCGCCATCATCGCGGCCATCAACTCCACAAACCCGTCGTCAAGGTCAGCGGCGAGGCGCCTCGGGTCGAGCACTCGGAGCTTGAGGAGATGCCGCGCGCGGCGCTGGATCGCATTATTCGCACGATACATCGCCTTCAAAACATCGACCCTTCCGGTAAAGAGATTCTGGCCCCGCGGCACTTCATATGTCTCGCCTCGGCACATCCCTGTGAAGCAAGAAATCTCTTGCTTCCCGGTCGATCTCCTCGGAAGTACAACCTGAAGACAACAGTTCTATCAGCCGCTCCCGCTTTCCTT
>DASVGM010000808.1:0-4346 GCA_036379555.1 Pirellulales bacterium
GGTATGCCATTGGTGCATGCGTCGAGCCAGCTTTTTCCAGACCTTCCAGCCGGGATTCTGCTGCTCTTTCTCGCCGGCAGAGCCATGACGACGGGCGCAAGGCCACCGAACTTGAGTTGGCGTGACCTGTTGGCGGCGGCCGCGCTGGCCTGGTTGCCGTGGTTGCATGTGAAATACGTGGCCGCCGCGCTGATGGCGTTCGGCTGGCAGGCCGTTGCCAGCCGTTCGCGAAAGTCTCTGCTTGACGCCGTAGCCTTAGCCGGATCGCTTGCGCTCTTGGCGTGGTACAACCGGTTTGCGTTCGGCAAAGCCAGTGGACCGTACGGCCCAGGCGACGGTCTCAGCCCCGGCCTCAACAGTTTCATCGTGTTTATGGGGCTACACTTCGATCAGGCTCACGGCATGTTCCTGCAACAGCCGCTCTGGTTGCTCGGCTTGGTCGGGCTGGCGCCGATGTGGAGGGCATCGCGGTCGACGTGCCTCTGCTGGATGCTGCTTTATGCCGCCGCCATTTTGCCGAACGCCATGCATCCAAACTGGTACGGCGGTGGTTCGTTCATCGGGCGGTTCGGCGCAACCGCGGTGCTGCTTTGGGCGATTCCGCTGGGCTACGCCGCACGCTCCGTATTCGCCGACCATGTGCGCGCCGCGATGGTCCTTTCAGGCGCCTCAATGGCGCTCCAGCTCGGCCTGGCGTACAATTGGCTGAACAATGGCGAATCGCTGGTGAACAACAGCTATAGGCGAGACATTTGGCAACCGTGCGTCTGGTCGTACAATGGCTTCTTCCCCCACGCGTGGAGAGATTTTCTTCCGTATTGGCATCCCGACGTCTCGTTCTGGCGCTGCCCGGCGAACCATTTGGCGTTGATGGCGGCGGCCGGATTGCTGGCGTGCGGCATCTGCCTGCCGCAGCGGCGCAGGCTGGCCTGGGGTTGCCTGTTGGGGCCGTCGCTGGCCGCGATGGTTTTGGCGCTGACAATGCATACGACGCCGGCTTCTGCAATATGCCGCGGCGACGCGCTGGACCAATGGGGCTGCGTTACTGGCCGCAACTTCCAAACCGCGCGCATCGCGGAGCAAGGTGTGGACAGCGAAGGGCTTATGGGAGCCGTGTATAACTTTTTCGCGCGCCCGGGCAAATACCGAATCGTGCTCGACTATTTCGCCAAAGGATCCGAGGCGCCGGTTGGGGCGGTGATATGGGACGACGGCCGCGCGGCAACAAAGCTGGCCCTGCTACGCGGCGACGACGGCGTATGGCAAAGCGTCAGTCTGATTGATGTCGCGGGTGACCAAACCGGCAAACCTATGTCCATCAAGATCGTTTACCGCGGTTGCGGAACACTGGGCATCGCTCGCCTCGGAGTAGAGCCGCTCCGCTAAGGCTGGATGAACGCCTCGGCGCCGGAGAGATGTCGATGATTGGCTTGACAGCCGAACTCGCGAATACTATAAGTTTGCTCCCTTCAGTGATGTCTCGGTTCGCCCCACCATCCCCCGGAAGATGACCGGAAAAAACGGCTTTTTGGCGAGATCGCCGAGCAAACGAAGCAATTAGCAAGCATGACTGACCCGAAACAGCTTTTCACGCTTGTCGTGCCGGTTCTCAACGAAGAGGAAGCGTTGCCGCACACGTACCAGCATCTGAACCGCGTGCTGGAAAAACTCGATCTGCCGTTCGAGGTGATCGCGGTGGATAACGGCAGTTCCGATTCGACACCGCAAATCATGGCCGACATCTGCCGGCGCGACGCGCGCTGGAAGTACCTGCGGCTGAGCCGCAATTTCGGCTATCAAAACTCGATTACCGCCGGCATGCTGGCCGCGCAGGGCGATGCCATCATGGTCATCGACGCCGATCTGCAAGATCCGCCCGAACTGATTCCCCAGTTCATAGAGAAATGGCGCGAGGGCTATGACATCGTCTATGGCGTGCGCGAGAAACGCACGGGAGAGTCGCCGCTGCGGGTGATCCCCACGATGGCGGCCATGCGCATCATCACCTGGATGAGCGACGATATCAAGCTGCCGCTGCACAGCGGCGATTTTCGCCTGATCACGCGCCGCGTGCGCGACGCCTTCGCCCAACTCGGCGAGACCAATCGCTACGTCCGCGGACTGATTCATTGGCTTGGCTACCGGCAGATCGGCATTCCGTACGAGCGGCAAGGGCGCACGCGCGGGCAAAGCAAGGTGAACCTGGCCTGGTTGATCGGCTTTATGCTGAACGCCGTCTTCAGCTTTTCCATCAAGCCGTTGCGAATGTTCAGTCTGCTGGGGGTGGCAGTCCTGGCGGCGACGTGCGTTTTGTCGGTGGTGTATGCGGCGATGTCGTTTATCACCAGCCCGCCGCGCGGCATTACGACCGTAGTCATTCTGTTGCTCGTCAACTTGGGTGTGATGTCCTTGGGCATCGGCGTGCTGGGTGAATACATCGCCAAGATTTATGCCGAGAGCAAACGCCGGCCGCTGTGGCTGGTGGACTATACGCTGAACCTGGCGCCCCCGGCGACGCCGGCCAATGACGAACGCCACCCTTCCCGATTTGCCGCCTGACGCGCGATGGAATCTCCACTGGAGCAAGCGACGAGGTTACCAAAACTTTGGCCGTGGCTGATCGTTTGCGCGTTGGCCGCGGTTTGGATCGATCTGACCGGCATTCACAGGCACCACCATGCCGATTCCTTGCTGCCGGCGCTGGTGAGCCTTTACCGCTGGACCCCTTTTTACTGGGAACTCGACCGCATCGGCATGTTGGGGCCGCTGGTCGCGATGCCCGTTCGGCATCCGCTGGCCAACCTGCTTGTCCAAGACGCGCTCTATATTTTCGGCAGTCTGACCGGCCTGCTGCTGTTGGCGCGCTACGTTTTGCGCGACGCCACCTATCCGCTGGTGGGAGCGTTGTCGATCGCCGCCTTCGTTGGCTTGGCGCCCGGCTATTATCGCTTTCACCTGTTGATTGACACGCAATATGGCCTCTGGCTGTCGCTGGGTTTGGGCGGGCTGGTGCTGCTCGAAGCCGACGCCTCGGGGCGGATTCGGCCGTGGCGGCGAGCGGCCGCGTTGGCGCTGCTCGTGTTGGCGCATTGGTGCTACTGCACGGCGGCGTTGTTTTTGGGGCCGCTCGTGGTGCTGCGCTGGCTGGCGTATCGCGGCGTTGGCCGCCACTTGCGATCGCGCATGTTGTTTAGCGAAATGGCGGCTTCGCTGGCGTCGTTGGCGTTGGCGTTCGCCGTTGGCCTGGCCTTGATGCGGTTGTCTCCGGTGAAGGATACCAACTTCGGCACGTTGCCGCTGGAGGAATGGCCGCGAACGTCTTGGGTTTTGCTGAAAACGTCGTGGCATGCGCTCGCGCCGCACTGGTGGCCGATCGCTTGCGTCTGCGCCGTGTCGCTATGCCTGCCGTTGGCATGGCGATGGAGAACCCGCTCGGCGCTGGCAATCTCCGCCAGGGCGGCGGCGGTCTTGCTTGGATCCGCGGCCGCGATCGGCTTGTTTATGTCGACGCGACAGTGGGTAGTGACGAACTTGCATCATTTTCGTTTCCTTTTGATTCCCGCGTTATTTACGGAAACAGCCTGCCTGGCCGTGGTGGCCGCGGTGGTTGCCGGGCGCTGGCCACAGGTGGTTCGGCGGTGGAGCTACGCCATCGGCGGCCTGGCGATCGCGCTGGCGATTGGCGTTGGCTTGGGACGGCCTTCGCTCGCGCGATTGCGCGGCGGTTTAGCCGAGCGGGCCTTGCTGGCCGATCCTGAAGCTTCGGCCGCCGATGCGCGCAAGCAAATTCGCGCCGACGAAGTGTTGGCGACTCACTGTACGCACATTGCCGGCAATTATTGGCGCGTCTGGCCGGCGGTGTTCGCCGCGAACGTGGCGCTCTATGAGCGGGGCGAACATCAAGTCGTGTGGGGGCTTACGCTGCGCAGCTTGCCGACAAGCGAGTTTTGGAGGGCGATACCGCGGTCAAAAACACGCATCGCCGTTTTCGCCCCAGGAGATGAAGACGCGCAGCAGTACCTCGAATCGTTCGGCTTTCTGCCGCTCGTGCCGAGCGCGCGGCGCGCGACCATCACCGTGCTTGAGCCAGCCGAGCTCGCCGCCGTGAAACCACCATCGAACAACCTCCGGACGCATTGAGCACCGTTTTCCGTCGCGGAAACTTGTCTTACACCACAGAGCGAAATTGTGTATGAAACGCCTCCCACTCCGGCCTGCGCAAAATGATCGTGTTTCACACAGGAGACCATCAACGATTTGACCTGAGATTTGTTCCGCTCCGCCAACACCGGCTTCACGCCGGTGGAGCGGTGATTGACCGCTAGCAACTCGACCGGGGTAAACCC
>DASVGM010000809.1:0-2083 GCA_036379555.1 Pirellulales bacterium
TAGGAAGCCCATCCTCCCTTTCCCAACATCACGCAAGGTTATTTAGCAACGCTTCAATCGGCCGGCCCTCGCTGAGCTTGATGGGCCGCCCGATGGGCGCCAACTCTTCATGCCCCGGATCGACGCCCAGGGCGGTCAACACGGTGGCGTGGATGTCGGAGACGTCGAAGGGATTTTTCACCTGCCGCCCGCCTGCGGGATCGGTCGCGCCCAAGGCCACGCCGCCGCGCAGGCGGCCGCCGGCCAACAGCATCGTAAAGCCGTGCGGCCAATGATCGCGGCCGCCCAGAGCGTTGATCTTGGGCGTGCGGCCGAATTCGCCGCCGCAGAGAAGGATGGTGCGGTCGAACAAATCGCGCCGGCGAAGATCGTCAATCAAAGCCGACAGCGCGGCGTCGAGCGTGGGCGCCAGCGTGGCGTGAACCTCGTGATTGTTGACGTGGCTATCCCAACCGCCCAGGTTGACCTCCACGCACCGCACGCCGACTTCAATCAACCGCCTGGCCGCCAGACAACCGCGCCCAAAGGGCGTGTCGCCATAGCTCGCCAAGAGCGACTTTGGCTCACGCTTGACGTCGAACGCGTCAATTTGCCCCGACGTCATCATGCTTTGGGCGCTCTCGATCGTCTTTTGATGCCTGGTGCCGGCCGCGGTTTGGCGGCGGCCACGGGCGAAAGCGGCCTCCACCACGTTCAAATCGGCGAGCCGGCGACGCATGCGGTCGTCGGCGACCTGAGCCGTGATGTCGGGCACCTTGCCGGCCGGATCGCCGCATTGAAAGGCGTCGTATTGCTTGCCCAGCAAGCCGCCGACGCCCGGCCATTGCGTGTCTAAGATCGAAACGTGCCGCGGGATCTGCGTCGTTCCCACCGGCAACTGATGGCAGCAGATCGCGCCGATCGAAGGATGCACCACCGTTGGGTTCGGCCGATAGCCGGTTTTCACCGTGTAGGAACCGCGCTCGTGGTCGCCCTCTTTGCTGGTCACGGAGCGGACCAGAGCGACGTGCTCCAAGCGCTCGGCCAACCGCTCATAACCCTGGGCCAGCTTGATGCCGCGCACGGCCGTGCCGATGGCCTTCGTCTCGCCCGAAATCGCCGTGCCGGGATGTGGGTCGAAGGTTTCCAATTGACTTGGTCCGCCGGCCAGCCAGAGCAAGATGATGGACTGCGCGGGGCCAGCGGAGGGTTTTTGTTCCGACTGCTGCGCCAGCAATTCGGCCGCCGGCGTGAGCCAGGAAACGCCGCCCAAAGCGGCCAGTTGCAGAACGCGCCGGCGCGGGAACATGTCGCGCGAGGGTGGCATCAATGGTTCCATGAAAACTCCGTTGAGTTGAGTAAGCACCAATAGAGGTCTTCCAGCCGCTCGTTTCGCGAACGCTTGTCGGCTTTGTCGGCCAAGGCGGCGGCGAAATGCCGGGCCTCGTCGGACGTGGGACGCCGCGTGAGCACGGCCAGGTAGGCGGTTTCGACCGCTCGTTCATCGGTCGGCGCCAGCACGGCGATTTGCGTGGCGGCATTGGCCACCACGTTTTCTTTAATGCTTTCCCGCACATGCTTGCCATTCATCATCATCAACCGCTGCGCGATGGTGCCGCCCTGCGGCGCGAATTCTTCATCGCCCAAGTCGCCATAGCGTTTGATGAACTCGTTTTGCGCGCCGGCCCGGACAGTGCGTTTGAGAATATGCGATTCATAATCGATCGTCGTCAACGAGGCCGATTGCAGCAGCCCGCCGATGACTTGCTCCGGTCGCAGCCGCGTGAGCGGAAAGGCGGCCCAGGCCGCCTCATGCCGGTGCGTCACTTCAAAAGGGGGCGCGGCGCCAGCGCCGCCGCCGGCCAGCCGAAAGACGCGCGTGGCCGCGATCACGCGAATCAGCCGCCGCGGATCGTAACCGTGCGAGATGAAATCATCGGCCAGAAGTTCCAAAGCCGCCGGCGGTTCGTCCGCTTTGGAATCGAACGCTGCGGAATCGAACGCTGCGGAATCGCCCGCCGCGGGAATGTCGTCAATCGGCTCGACCAGCGGCCGGCCAAAAAGCTCGGCCCAAAAGCGATTGGCGGCGGCTCGGGCGAAAGCG